>JAUYMV010000002.1 GCA_030698645.1 Mesorhizobium sp. | reverse complement strand
CTCGCGCGAGCTTTATCTCGACCGGGTCGACGCCGCGGCGGGCAAGCGGGCCAACCGCGGCGTGCTGTCGTGCGGAAACCTGGCGCACGGCTTCGCCGTCTGCTCGCCTGGCGAGAAGGTGGCGCTCGGCGGCGATACGGTGCCCAATCTCGGCATCATCACCTCCTACAACGACATGCTGTCGGCGCATCAGCCGTTCGAGTTCTTCCCGCAACTGATCAAGCAGGCGGCGCGCGAGGCGGGCGGCATCGCGCAGGTGGCGGGTGGCGTGCCGGCGATGTGCGACGGCGTCACCCAGGGCCAGCCCGGCATGGAGCTGTCGCTGTTCTCGCGCGACGTCATCGCCATGGCAGCGGCAATCGGCCTGTCGCACAACATGTTCGACGCGGCGGTCTATCTCGGCGTTTGCGACAAGATCGTGCCCGGACTGGTGATCGCCGCGCTGACCTTCGGCCATCTGCCGGCGGTGTTCATCCCGGCCGGGCCGATGACCTCGGGCCTGCCCAACGACGAGAAGGCGCGCGTGCGGCAACTCTATGCCGAGGGCAAGGTCGGCCGGCCGGAACTGCTCGAGGCGGAGTCGAAGAGCTATCACGGCCCCGGCACCTGCACCTTCTACGGCACGGCCAATTCCAACCAGATGCTGATGGAGATCATGGGCCTGCACATGCCGGGCGCATCCTTCGTCAATCCCGGTACGCCGCTGCGCGATGCGCTGACGAAAGAGGCGACGAAACAGGCGCTGTCGATCACGCATCTCGGCAATTCGTACACGCCCGTCGGTCGCATGATCGACGAGCGCTCCTTCGTCAATGGCGTGGTCGGCCTGCATGCGACCGGCGGCTCGACCAACCACACGATCCATCTGATCGCGATGGCGCAGGCGGCCGGCATCCAGCTGACATGGCGCGACATCTCGGATCTGTCGGACCTCGTTCCGCTGCTGGCGCGCGTCTACCCCAACGGGCTTGCCGACGTGAACCATTTCCATGCCGCCGGTGGCATGGGCTTTCTCATTCGCGAACTGCTCGACGCCGGCCTGCTGCACGACGACGTGCGGACGGTCTGGGGCGAAGGCCTGCGGCCCTATGCGATCGAGGCGAAGCTGGGGGCGGACGGCGGCGTGGCGCGCGAGCCGGCGCCGGCGGTCAGCGGCGACGACAAGGTCATCGCGACGGTCGGCAAGGCGTTCCAGCCGACCGGCGGGCTCAAGGTTCTCTCCGGCAATCTCGGCCAGGCGATCGCCAAGACGTCGGCGGTGAAGCCGGAGCGCCGGCTGGTCGAGGCGCCGGCGATCGTGTTCGACAGCCAGGAGCAGATGAACGCCGCCTTCAAGGCAGGGGAACTTGAGCGCGATTTCGTGGCGGTGCTGCGCTTCCAGGGGCCGAAGGCCAACGGCATGCCGGAGCTGCACAAGCTGACGACGATCCTGGGCGTGCTGCAGGACCGCGGCTTCAAGGTGGCGCTGGTCACCGACGGGCGCATGTCGGGCGCGTCGGGCAAGGTGCCGTCGGCGATCCACGTCACGCCGGAGGCGCTCGACGGCGGACCGATCGGCAAGATCCAGGACGGCGACCTGATCCGCCTGGACGGCGAGGCCGGCACGCTGCAGACAATGGTCAGCGAGGAAGAACTCCGCGCCCGGCCCGAACCGCTCGTCGATCTTTCCGGCAACGATTTCGGTATGGGCAGGGAGCTGTTCTCGGCGTTCCGGGCCTTTGCGGGCCGGGCGGAGAGTGGCGCGAGCGTGTTCGCGGTTTGAGACCAGATACGAACCGGAACCGGATCAGGTCGTGGCGGCGTTTTCCATAACGGCGCTGTCCGCCCATTCGGCCTCGGCCATGAGGGTGGCGAGAACGAGACCGCGCTCCTCGTCCGTCAGCACGTCGATGTCGAGGAGCGTCTGGCTGCGCAGTCCTTCCACGATCAGAAACGATCGCAGCATGCGCGACGGATTGCTGGTCTCGGCCGCGAGCCGGTCGAGCATGCGGCGCTTGTGCAACTTGACCGGCTCCAGCATGTCGGGATCCTCGGCCAGCGCGGCCAGGACGCCGGAAGGCGGGGTATCATCGCTGGCGCATTCCCGGACACAGGACCTGAGATAAGCGCCGAGCAGACTGGCGCCATTGCCCGCCCCGGTGGCGGCGGCCAGCGAGATCTCGAATTCGTCGATGTGGTTCTGCACCAATCCCTGCAGCAGCTTCGCCTTGGTCGGGAAATTGTAGAGCAGGCCGCCTTTGGAGACGCCGGCACGCTGCGCGACGGCGTCGAGCGACAGATTGCTCGCGCCCGCTTCGCTCGCCACGGCGGCTGCGGCGGCGAGGATCCTCTGCCGCGACGTAGGCTTGCTGTTTACCAATTGGCCAACTCCCTGAAACGTTACCTAGCATTAAATTGACATTACCGTCCAGACGGTACAGTTAACTATTTCGCGCGGATGGACACGCCGGAAAGCTCCATTGGCGCCGCCAAATCACCGACCGGTTGCACGCAGGGGAACTCCTTGATCAAGCGCTTCATCATCGCCATCGTCCTGTTGGCCGTCGTGGTCGGCGGCATCGTCGGCTTCAATCTCTTTCGCGACCAGGCGATCGAGCAGTATTTCGCCACCATGGAGGCGCCGACGCTGGCGGTCTCGACCGTCAAGGTCGAACCGGGACCATGGGCGCCCGGCCTCGAGGCGCTCGGCACCGTCGCCGCGGCGCGCGGCGTCGATCTCGCCGTCGAGGCGACGGGCATCGTCAAGGAAATCCGTTTCGAGTCGAACCAGCGGGTCGAAGCAGGTCACGTGCTGATTCAGCTGGACGACGCGGTCCAGCGGGCCGATCTCCTCGTCGGACAGACGCAGGCGGCGCTCGATCAGCAGGCGCTCGACCGCGCGCTCGAGCTGCAGAAGCGCGGGGTCGGATCGGAAGTCACGGCGGACTCTGCGCGCGCCGCCGCATCGACGTCGGCAACGCAGGTGACGAAACTTCAGGCGGTTCTCGACCAGAAGCAGCTCAAGGCGCCCTTCTCCGGCACATTGGGCATTCCGAAGGTCGAGGTCGGACAATATCTGGCGCCCGGCACCGTGGTCGCCACCCTGCAGGATCTCGACACCATGCGGACCGATTTCTCGGTGCCCGAGCAGCAGCTCGGAGCGTTGCGGATCGGCCAGCCGGTGTCGTTCGGCCTGACCGCGAACGAGATGGCCTACCGGGGCACGATCACCGGAATCGAGCCGAAAGTCGATCCGTCGAGCCGGCTGGTCAGCGTACGCGCCGAAGTGACGAACCCGCAGAACCAGCTGAGCCCGGGCCAGTTCCTCCAGGTTCGCGTCGAACTGCCCAAGGAGGATGGCGTGCTGTCGATACCGCAGACGGCGGTCGTCTCCAGCCTCTACGGCGACTTCGTCTATGCGGTCCGGCCGGCCGAGAAAAAGCCCGCGGAAGCGACGGCGACGGCGGATACGGTGGCGGCGGATGCGAAGCCATCGCTGGCGGCGGCGCAGGTGTTCGTCAAGACCGGCCGGCGCATCGACGGCCGGGTCGAGATCGTCGAGGGCATCGCGGCGGGTGACGAGATCGTCACCGCCGGGCAGAACCGCCTGTCGAACGGGACTCCGGTCACCGTCAACAACGACGTCACACCCGGCGACGGCAATGCGGGGGCTGTCGCTAAATGAGCTTCTCCGATCTCTTCATCCGCCGGCCCGTCCTGTCCATCGTCGTCGCACTGATGATCCTGCTGCTCGGCTTCCAGGGCATGTTCAACCTTTCGATCCGGGAGTATCCCGAGGTCGAGGAGACGGTCGTCACGATCACGACGGTCTATCCCGGCGCCAGCGCGGAACTGATCCAGGGCTTCATCACGGCGCCGATCTCGGCCGCGGTCGCGACGACGGAGAACATCGACTATGTCAGCTCGCAAAGCAGCCCCTCCGCAAGCGTCGTCACCGTGCAGATGCAGCTCGGCTCGAACCCCGATGTCGCGCTGACCGAGGTCATGTCGAAGGTTCAGGGGGTTCGCGGGCAGTTGCCGTCCGACGCCGAGGACCCGGTCATCGTCAAGGGAACGGGCCAGCAGTTCGCGATCATGTATCTCGCGCTGCAAACGCCGCGCATGACGTCGGAGCAGCTCACCGAATATATCGAGCGGGTGATCCGCCCGCGCGTCTCGACCATCCAGGGCGTCGCCGAGATCCAGGTGCTCGGCGCGGCGAACTATTCGATGCGCGTCTGGATCGACCCGATCCGCCTCGCCGCGCGGGGACTGACCGCCGCCGAGGTGCTGGCCGCCATCAACGCATCCAATTTCCTCTCGGCGCCCGGCAAGACCCAGAACGAATATGTCGCCCAGTCGATCACCATGCGATCGACGCTGCAGACGCCGGAATCCTTCGGCGCGCTGCCGCTCAAGTCCAGCGGGGGCGATGTCGTCCGGCTGCGCGACGTGGCGACCGTCGAACTCGGCGCGGAGAGCACCGACACGAGGGTCAACTTCAACGGCGAGCCCGGCACCTTCGTCGGCATTTTCACGACCCCCGCGGCCAATCCGCTGGATACAGCCGCGGCCGTCATCGAAGAGCTGCCGGCGATCCAGGCGAGCTTGCCCGACGGCATGTCGATCACCATGGTCTACAACGCGACCGAGACGATCAGCGCCTCGATCGAGGAGGTGTTCAAGACGATCGCCGAGGCCGTCGCGATCGTCGTTCTGGTGATCCTGCTGTTCCTCGGCTCGTTCCGCTCGGTGGTCATGCCGGTGGTGACGATTCCGCTGTCGCTGATCGGCGTGTGCTTCTTCCTCTTCCTGATGGGCTATTCGATCAACCTTCTCTCTCTCCTGGCCATGGTGCTGGCGATCGGTCTCGTCGTCGACGACGCCATCGTGGTGGTGGAGAACATCCACCGCCACATCGAGGACGGCATGTCGCCGATGCAGGCGTCGTTCACCGGCATGCGGGAGATTTCCGGACCGGTGGTCGCGATGACGATCACGCTCGCCGCCGTCTTCGCGCCGCTCGCCTTCACCGGCGGCCTGACCGGCTCGCTGTTTCGCGAGTTCGCGCTGACGCTCGCCGGCGCCGTCGTGATCTCCGGGTTCGTGGCGTTGACCGTGACGCCGATGATGTCGGCCCGCATCCTGAAATCGGGCAATCACAGCCGCTTCCAGGGTTTCATCGACCGCTCGTTCGAGCGCCTGGCCAACGGCTACGAGCGGCTCGTCTCGGGCTCGCTGAAATACCGTCCGGTCACACTGCTCGTCGTCATCGCGCTTTCCGGGGTGACCGGCTTCATGTTCCTCAAGACGTCCACGGAACTTGCGCCGGAGGAGGATTCGGGCGCGCTGTTCACGCTGATCAATGCGCCGCGCTACGCGACCACCGAATACACCTCGCTCTATGCGAACCAGATCCGCGAACTGACCAAGGACCTGCCCGAGACCAAGGCCAACTTCTCGATCGTCGGGCTCGGCGGCGCCACCAATTCCGGCTTCTCGGTCTTTGCCCTCAAGGACTGGGCCGAACGCGACCGTTCGCAGAAGGAAGTGCAGACCGACATCCAGGCCCGCCTGTCGAAGGTCGCCGGCGTTCAGGCGCTGGTCTTCGCGCCGCCCTCGCTGCCCGGCACCGGCGGCGGCCTGCCGATCTCGATCGTCATCCAGTCTACAGGCGACCCGAGCCAGGTGTTCGAAGTCGCCGACCAGATCCGCCAGAAGGCGCAGGAATCCGGTCGGTTCATCATCGTGCAGAACTCGCTGTCCTACGACGCGCCGCAGGTGACGGTCAGCATCGATCGCGACCGCGCGGCGGCGCTCAACCTGCCCATCCGCGACATCGGCACGACGCTGGCGCTCCTCGTCGGCGGCGGCGCGGTGGCCCAGTTCGACCGCGACTCGAACAGCTACGACATCATCATGCAGGTGCCGCAGGAATATCGCGACAATCCCGAGCGGCTCGGCGAATTCTACATCCGCAGCGTCACCGGCGAGATGGTGCCGCTGTCGGCGGCGATCACGGTCACGACCGGCGCGTCGCCCGCCGCGATCGCGCAGTTCAACCAGCTGAACTCGGCGACGATCACGGCATTGCCGGTGCCAGGCGTGACGACCGGAGACGGGACCGCCACGATCGAGGAGATCGCAAGGCCGCTGCTGCCGGAAGGGTTCTTCATCGATTATTCGGGCCAGTCGCGGCTCGAAAGCACGCAGGGCAATTCGATCATACTCGCCTTCGCGCTGGCGATCGTGGTCATCTATCTGGTGCTGGCGGCGCAGTTCGAGAGCTTCCGCGATCCGCTCATCATCCTGATGTCCGTGCCGCTGTCGATCTTCGGCGCGATGATCCCGCTCGATCTCGGGCTCGGCACGCTGAACATCTACACGCAGGTCGGGCTGATCACGCTGATCGGACTGATCACCAAGCACGGCATCCTGCTGGTCGAGTTCGCCAACGAACAGCGCATCGCGCACGGGCTGTCGCGCAGCGAGGCGATCATCGCCTCGGCGAAGGTGCGGCTGAGGCCGATCCTGATGACGACGGCGGCGATGGCGCTCGGTGTCGTGCCGCTGATCGTGGCACAGGGCGCCGGCGCCGCGGCGCGGTCCTCGATGGGCATCGTGATCTGCGCCGGCATCCTGGTCGGCACGGTGTTCACGCTGTTTGTCGTGCCGATGTTCTATACGTTCATCTCGGCGAAAGACGTGCCGAAAGAGGCGGAAACGCCGGACCCCGTGCCGGACCTTCACCCGACCGCCGCGCACTGAATAGGCGGCGGCGTGGGCGGTCACGTCTGAAGCGAATCCTTCGGCAGACGCATCCGGGCCTGGAAGCCGTCGCCGCGTCCGGGCGCCGGAGAGAGCAACTCCAGCCGCCCGCCCATCTGCGCGACAAGTTTCTCGGCGATGGCGAGGCCGAGACCAGAGCCCGGCGCATCGGTTGCGCCGCGGCGGAACCGTTTCGCGAGGTCCGCCATCCGGTCCGCGGGGACCGGCCGACCGCCGTTCGTGACCTCGAAATCCCCCACGGCAGTGATCGCAACCACGACCGCCTCCCGATCGTCGCCGTGAATTAGCGCGTTTTCGATCAGGTTGCGGAGCGCAATTGCGAACGCGTCGGGATCAATTGAGCGCAATAGCTGCCCGCCGACACGGTTTTCGAAATGAAGTCTATCGTCCGCGCTGGATCCACGTCCGAAATCCGCCATGACCATGCCGGCAATTTCGACAAGATCGACTTCGCCGGCAGCGGCGCCGATGCCCGCTTCGGCGCGCGCGAGCTGCAGCAGCTTCTCGGCCAGGCGCGCCAGATCCGACAACGCGGTCTCGATCTTGCGCGCGCGTTCGACGAGCGCGCCGGGCGGCAGTTCGACGATGAGCCGCTGCGTCTGGGCGAGCGCGCCAGCGATCGGCGTGCGCAGCTCATGTGCGCTGTTGGATGTGAAATCGCGCTCGGACTCCAGCGCCGCGCGCAGCCTCTCCAGCAATCGGTTGACGGAAAGCGCGATCGTCTCAAGCTCCGGGGGAAGCGCGGCGACCCCAAGCGGCGACATGTTGGCGCCGTCCCGTTCGCCGATCTCCGCGCGAAGGCCGGC
>JAUYMV010000001.1 GCA_030698645.1 Mesorhizobium sp. | reverse complement strand
GGACTACATCACCGGCCGGTTCGGCTGACCGGCAGAGCACGAGGACATCATCATGGGCGAACATACAGTTACCTCGTTCGACGACGAACTCGAGCACATCGACCGGCTGATCCGCGACATGGGCGACCTGTCGGGCTCGATGCTGGCCGGCGCGACGCAAGCATTGCTCGAAACCGACAATGGAATGGCGCAGCGTGTCATCTCCGAAGACACGATCATGGATGCCAAACAGCGCGAGCTCGACGATCTGGCCATCACGATGATCGCCAGGCGCCAGCCGATGGCGCAGGATCTGCGCGCGGTGGTCGGCGCGATCCGCATGGCCGCCGATCTCGAACGCATCGGCGATCTGGCGAAGAACATCGCCAAGCGCGTCGGCGCGGTCGGCGAGAACGCGACGCCGCGCAAACTGTCGCACTCGATCGAGACGATGTCGGAACTCGTGCTGCTGCAGGTCAGCCGCGTGATCGACCACTATGTCGCGCGCGAGCCGGAGGCGTTGCAGGCGCTTCGCGCCGATGACGAGAACATCGACATCCAGTACACCGCGATCTTCCGCGAGCTCCTGACCTACATGATGGAAGACCCGCGCAACATCACCGCTTGCACCCATCTGCTGTTCTGCGCCAAGAATCTGGAGCGCATCGGCGACCATGTGACGAACATCGCGGAGAACGCCTATTTCGTGATGACCGGTACGCAACTGCCGGTCAGCCGCCCGAAGCTCGACGAGACGTCGATGACCGTCTCCGCGGCGTGATTGCCGGAGGACCGACGACGAAATGATCGCCCCGAAGATCATGGTGGTGGAGGACGAGGAGCCGCTTGGCGTCCTGCTGCGCTACAATCTGGAAGCCGAGGGCTACCAGGTCGAGATCGTCACGCGGGGCGACGAGGCGGAAATCCGGCTGCAGGAAAACGTGCCGGACCTGCTGGTGCTCGACTGGATGGTGCCGGCGATCTCCGGCATCGAGCTTTGCCGCCGCCTGCGCATGCGCGCCGAGACCGAGCGCCTGCCAATCATCATGCTGACCGCGCGCGGCGAGGAGAGCGACCGGGTGCGCGGACTGTCGACCGGCGCCGACGACTACCTCGTCAAGCCGTTCTCGACGCCGGAATTCATGGCGCGCGTGCGCGCGCTGCTGCGCCGGGCGAAGCCGGAAGTGCTGTCCAGCGTGCTCAAGGTCGGCGACATCGTGCTCGACCGCGAGGCGCACCGTGTCTACCGCCGCAAGAACGAGATCCGCCTCGGTCCGACGGAATTCCGCCTGCTCGAGTTCCTGATGCAGCATCCAGGCCGCGTCTTCTCGCGCGGGCAACTGCTCGACAATGTCTGGGGCGAGACGATCTACATCGACGAA
>JAUYMV010000766.1 GCA_030698645.1 Mesorhizobium sp. | reverse complement strand
GTCGTCGCCATCGACTACGGCGTCAAGCGCAACATATTGCGCCTGCTCTCCGGCCTCGGCGCCAAGGTCACCGTCGTGCCGGCCTCGACCGGCGCCGACGCCATTTTGGCCATGCAGCCGGACGGCGTCTTCCTCTCCAATGGTCCCGGCGACCCGGCAGCGACCGGCGACTATGCCGTGCCGGTGATCCAGGACCTGCTGAAGACCGAACTGCCGGTCTTCGGCATCTGCCTCGGCCACCAGATGCTGGCGCTGGCGCTCGGCGGCCAGACGGTCAAGATGCACCAGGGCCACCATGGCGCCAACCATCCGGTCAAGGACCACACGACGGGCAAGGTCGAGATCGTCTCGATGAACCACGGTTTCGCCGTCGACCGGGACTCGCTGCCCGAAGGCGTCACCGAAACCCATGTCTCGCTCTTCGACGGCTCCAACTGCGGCATCGCGCTCGACGGCCGGCCGGTCTTCTCGGTGCAGCACCACCCCGAAGCCTCCCCCGGCCCGCAGGACTCGCACTATCTCTTCCGCCGCTTCGTCAACCTGATCCGCGCGCGGCGCGGCGAAGAGGCGCTGAGCGAGCGGTAGGGACGGGGACACCTTCTGCGATTTATCTCGTCCATGCCGCGCCGCGCCAGGACGCGCGTTTCCTCTCCCCTACGAAGTGGGGGAGAGGTGCCGAGCGCAGCGAAGCGGTGAGGGGGGCGGCGGCGACGGGCCCGCGAAAAGGATAAAAGACGCCAATTCTTGCAGCGTCGAAGCACCCCCTCACCGGCCCTACGGGCCACCTCTCCCCCACGATGTGGGGGAGAGGAAACGCCCGTTTTGAGGCGGCGGCGACAGTTACGGCCGCGCCGCGCTCCGCGATTCTCCGCCACGCTGCTGGGAAAGCTTCTCCTGCATCGCCGCGCGCTCGCGCATCTCGCGCGCCAGCCGCCGGCGGCGGCGCCAGCGCTGGTAGGGCATGGTCAGCAGGATGACGAGTACCGCGCCAAGACCGAAACCCGCGGCCGCCCACAGCGCGCCCTGCGGCGTCAGCGGCAGGCCGGGCTCGTAGTCGCGCCACAGCCCGTCGAGCAGCGCCGAATCGTAGCCGCGCGCGATCGCCAGCGGCCGTGCCGCCGGCGGCAGCGAGGCGAACCAGGCGGCCTGGCCCTCGAGCACCTCCTGCCGTTCGATCGTGCGCTGCATGCGCGTGCCGCGGTCGCGAAACAGGTTCTCCGGCGATCGCAGGTGAAGCGCCAGCGCCTCGGCGCGGCTCATGCCGTTCCTGGCGGCGTCCGCGTCGAAATCGGCAACCACCTGGCTCAGCTCCTGCAAGGCGCCGCCGAGCCGCTGGCGATATTGCTGCGCGAATTCGGGCGCCTGCGACAGCGACGCCGCGCCGGCAAGGCCGATAGCCATGGTCATCGTGTTGCGTAGCAGCGGCATCTGGACGGCCCCGGTCGGCAGCCTCCGCGGGAGACCCTGAACTACAATCGACAACGCGCCGCCAGGTTCCGCGACCCGCCTGCCCGCGTCGCGCCGCGGGCGCGACGGGAGACCCCATCCTGCCTCAGATCGGGTTGTTGAACGTGTCGCAGTCGGCGAGCTTGCCCGAGTCGAAGCCGCGCTTGAACCATTTCTGGCGTTGCGCCGACGTGCCGTGGTTGAAGCTGTCGGGCACGACATAGCCTTGCGTCTTCTTCTGCAGCGTGTCGTCGCCGATCTTGTTCGCGGCGTTCAGCGCCTCTTCGAGATCGCCCGCCTCCAAGAGTCCCTTCTGGTCGGTGAAATGGCCCCAGATCCCGGCGAAGCAGTCGGCCTGCAGTTCGACGCGCGTCGACATCCGGTTGGCCTCGACCTCGCTCATCTGCTGGCGCATCTGGTTGAACTTCGGCAGCACGCCGGTCAGGTTCTGCACGTGATGGCCGACCTCGTGCGCCAGCACATAGGCCTGCGCGAAGTCGCCAGCCGCGCCAAACTGGCGCGCCAGCTGGTCGTAGAAGGCGAGGTCGATATAAACCTTCCGGTCGCCCGGACAGTAGAACGGCCCGGAGGCCGACGAGGCGGAACCGCAGGCCGAACGCACCTGGTTCGAGAACAGCACCAGCGACGGCTCGGTATAGGTCCGGCCCTCGGCCTGGAAGATGCCGTTCCAGACGTCTTCGGTTTCGGCGAGCACGGTCGCCACGAACTGGCTCATCTCGTCGCTCGGCCGCGCGCTCGTCGTCGCCGGATCGCCCGGCTGGACCTGGCTCTGGCCGGGACCCGCCGGATCGCCGCCGCTGAGGATTTCCATCGGGTCGATGCCGCAGGCGCGCAGCGCGAAGAAGATCACGACCAGGATGATGATGCCCGAAATGCCGCCGCCGCCGGTGGCGCCGCCGACCGGAATGCGGAATCCGCCGCCGCGGCCGAGCCCGCTATTGCCCAGGCCGCCGCCCTGGCCGCGCAAATCCTCGACATTGTTGCTCTGACGACGACCTCTCCAGCGCATTCCTGAAACCTCTTGCTGCGATCCGGGGTACGCACCGACCGCCCGAACCCTCAACCCACAATTAGCCGAACGGTTGCACCAAGTCATCGTGCTATTTGCGCGCCAGATGCCGTTACAGGCGCCAGCCGCGCAGGATGCTGCAACGCACGGTCGCGCCCGGCGCGTGACGCTCGGGCGAGAAGGCCTGCAGGCGGGCGCCCGTGCCGTGGCGCAGCACCAGCGCGTAGCGCTCGCCCTTGAAGACGCAGTCCTCGACCGCGAATTCCGCGCCGCCCGCGTCCGGCAACACGTCCTCGGGGCGGACCAGCACGTCGGCGAGCGGCCCCTCGCGTCCGCCGAGAGCCGCGGCGATCGCCGCGCCGTCGAGCTCGCGCGACGCGACATCGCCGACCGGCAGCGAAAGCACGTCGCCGGCGCCGATGAGGGCGGCGACCGCGCGATTGTCCGGCCGGCGGTAGATCTCGTGCGGCGCCCCCGCCTGCAGCAGCCGGCCCGCCGACATCACGGCGACGGTGTCGGCGAGCGCCATCGCCTCGCTCTGGTCGTGCGTCACGTAGATCATCGTCGCCCCGGTCCGCTGGTGGAACTCGCGGAACGTCTCCTCCATCGAGGCGCGCAGATGGCGGTCGAGATTGGCGAGCGGCTCGTCGAGCAGGATGACCTCCGGCGACGCCACCAGGCAGCGCGCCAGCGCCACGCGCTGGCGCTGGCCGCCCGACAGTTCGGCCGGATTGCGGCTCGCGAAATCCGTCATCTTCACCGCGTCGAGCGCCCTGCCGACGCGGTCGCGATACGCCGCCCCCGCGATGCCGCGCACCTTGAGCGGATAGCCGACATTGCCCGCGACGCTCATGTGCGGCCAGAGCGCATAGGACTGAAAAACCATCGCCATGTTGCGCGCCTCCGGCGGCACGAACTGGCCGGGGCCCGCGAGCACCCGGTCGCCGAGCCGGATGACGCCCTCGTCCGGCGTCTCGAAACCGGCCAGCATGCGCAGCAGCGTGGTCTTGCCGCAGCCCGACGGCCCGAGCAGCGCGAGAAAGGCGCCGGGTTCGATGGAAAGCGAGAAGCCTGTCACCGCCGGCTGGTCGGCGCCGAAGCGTTTTGTCACGTTCTCGATGCTCACGCCCGCCATGGAATGGCTCCCCTTGGCAGGCGGCCGGCCAGAAGTTCCAGCGCGATCATCAGGACGAACACCATGCCGACGATCAGCACGGAGAGTGCGGCGGCCAGCGACGCCGCGCCGCCATCGTCGAGGTTGAACACGGCGACGCCGAGCGTCTGCGTGCCGGCCGACCAGAGCAGCGCGGAAATGGTCAGTTCATTGACCGCGAACAGGAACACCATGATCGCCGAGGCGCCGGCCGCCGGCGCGATCATCGGCAGCACGATGTCGCGCATGCGCCGCCAGAAGCCGGCGCCGGCAAGGCTCGCCGCCTCCTCCAGCGCCGGGTCGGTCTGCGAAAAGGCGCTGGCGAGCGGCTTCAGGCTGACCGCCATGAAGCTCGATATATAGGCGAGCAGGATGATCCAGATCGTCGCGTAGATCGATATCTTGACGAACGGCAGGGGTGCCGCGAAGAGCAGGATGAAGGCGACCGCCAGCACGATGCCGGGCAGCGCATAGGGGATCTCGATCATGGTCTCGACGGCGATGGCAATCGCCCCGCGCCGCTGTCTCAGCCACCAGGCGAGCGGCACGGTGATGGCGAGCAGCGCCAGCGCCGCGGTCGTGGCGAGGAAGAACGAGTTGCGGAACGCCGTGATGGTCACCGACTGGACGAACAGGATCTCGCGATAGGCCGCAAGCGACGCGGTCGCCGCCGACAGTTTCACGCCATAGGCCGGCACCAGCGAGGTCGCGACGAGCGCGGTCAGCGGCGCCACCAGGATGACCAGGATGATCGCGGCGAGCGCCGTTTCGACGGCTGGCCGGAAGCGGCCCAGACGAAAGCCGGCAAGCGGTCCGGACAGGCCGATCGTGCGGTAGTCGCGCCGCCGCATGGCGAGTTGCTGCACCAGGATTCCGGCAAAGGCGATCAGCGCGACGAGCACCGACAGCATCGCCATGTCGCCGAGCATGCCGGTGCCGAAGCTGGCGAGCCGGCTGTAGATGAAGGTCGGCAGCACGAAGATCGAGGCGGGAATGCCGAGCATGGCCGGAATGCCGAAATTGCCGACGCCCGAGACGAAGGCGATGGCGGCACCCGCGATGATGCCGGGCAGCGCGAGCGGCAGCACGATGTCGGCGAGCACCCGGAACGGCGAGGCGCCGGACAGCCGCGCCGCCTCGACGCCGTCGGCCGGAAGCGCCGCCAGGCTGGCGCGCATGGTGAGAAAGACCAGCGGCGCGTGCTGGACGCCGAGCAGCAGGGCGATGCCGGAGAGCGAGTAGAGCGGCTGCGGCGACCCCATCGGCGGCGCGAGGCCGAGCGCATTGAGCAGCGGGCTCGACGGCCCGGTGAGCTGGATCCAGGCGAGCGCGGTGACCTGCGGCGGGATCATCAAGGGCAGCATGAAGGCGAAGCCGAAGGCGAGCTTGCCGCGCGCGTCGCTCAGCACGAGGGTCAGAGCGAAGACGCCGCCGAGCACCAGCGAGATCGCCATGCCGGCAAGCGACGTGGTCAGCGTGTTGCGCACCGCCCGCCAGGTCGCCGCATCGGTGAGGATCGTTCCGGCCCCGCCGTCGGCGAGCGCCCGCGCGGCGCCGAGCAGCAGGCGTCCGGCGGGCAGCACGCAGAACAGCGCGACGAGGCACAGAAGCAATGGGGGCAGCCATGCGGGATGGCTGCCCCTGGTTGGTCTTGATCGCATGCGCGGAAAATATCAGCTCGCGCCGAAGATTTCCGCGAACTTCTTCTTGTCGGCTTCCGAATTGTCGAGCGCCTTGCCGGCGTCGAAGGGCAGGAACTTGATCGCGGCGCGGTCGGGATAGCCGGCCGGCGGCGCGACGCCGTTGCGCGCCGGGATATAGCCCTGGCTGACGACCAGCTTCTGGCCTTCTTCCGAGAGCAGGAAGTCGACGAATTTCTGTGCCGCGGGAACGTTCTTGGCGGTCGACAGGATGGCGACCGGCTCGGTGACGACGCTGACGCCTTCGGTCGGGAACACGAATTCCACCGGCGCGCCCTTGGCCTTCTCGCGGATCGCCATGAAGTCGACGATCATCCCATAGGCCTTCTCGCCGGTCGCGACCGACTTCAGCACACCGCCATTGCCGCCGGACGCCAGCGCCTCGTTGGCCTTGAGCTGCGTGTAGTAATCCCAGCCGTAGCCGTCCGTCGAGGTGAGCGAGGAGGCATGGATGAGGGCCGCGCCCGAGGTCAGCGGGCTCGGCATGGTGACGAGGCCCTTGGCTTCGGGCTTGGCGAGATCGGCCCAGCTCGTCGGCTTCATCGCCGCCGCCGTGTTGTAGATGATGCCGGTCGTGATCAGCTTGGTCGAGTAGTAGAAGCCTTCGGGGTCGTAGAGCGACGCATCGTAGTTGGCGGCCTCCGGCGACTTGTAGGCGGCCAGCTTGCCGGCGCGCTTCAGCGCTTCGAGCGTCACCGTGTCGGCGATCAGCAGCACGTCGGGCGCCGGATTGCCGGCTTCCATCTCGGCCTGCAGCTTGGCCATGATCTTGGTGGTGCCGTCGCGGACCCATTCGACCTCGATGCCGGGATTGGCCGCCTTGAAGGCATCGACGGTCTGCTGCGCGTCCTCGTTGGGCTGGCTCGTGTAGAGCACCAGCGTCTCGGCGCCGGCCATCGCCGGCAGGAGCGCGCCAAGGATCAGTGTGCCAAATGCAATGAGCGTGTGTTTCATGTCGCGACCTCGTCGGATGGGGTGGAACAGGCTTCCGATCACCACACTCATGCGACAGCCATGTGAAATCGCGGCAATCGCCCGGCCGTCGGGGGCCACCTGCGGTCAGGCGCCGGTGCGCCCAGCGGGCGCGTTTTCAGGTCGGGGAGAAGATGAAGGCGCGGATCGCGCGCGCGACTTCGGCCGGCTGTTCCCAGTGCGGATTGTGGCCGCATCCGGCAAGCAGGAGCCGGTCGGGGGCGCGAAGCGCCGCCGCGAGTTCGGCGGCATGCGCCGGGCCGAACAGCGGGTCCTGGTCGCCGGAAACGCAGAGGACGCGGGCGCGGATCTCGCCGGCCGGCAGGCGCAGGTCGGCCGTCCCCAGCGTCGCCAGCACGGCCCGCCACACGTCGACGGGCATCGCCGCCGCCTCGGCCGCGACGTGCCGCAGAAAGCCGGCGTCGACCGCGACCGAGGTGGCGTGCCACTCGGCGAAGAGGGCGTCGCGCGGATCGATCGGATCGGTCAGGCCGGACACCGCGATGGCGATGGGATGCCGCGCGCCGATGCCCGGGCGGAGCGAACCGGCCAGCGTGACGACGCCGGCAAACCCGTCCGGCCGCGACGCCGCCAGGTCGAGCGCCACCATGGCGCCGAGCGAATGGCCGGCGAGGAACGGGCGCGCCAATCCGAGGCGGTCGCAGAACGCGGCCATGTCGCCGGCGAAATCCGCGATGTCGAAGCCGTCAGCCGGCTGGAACGACGCGCCATGGCCGCGCAGGTCCGGCGCGATCACGCGCAGGCCCTCCAGATATGGCGCGATCAGCGAAAAGCTGCGCGAGCTGTCGGTAAAGCCGTGCAGGCCGAGCAGCACCGGCCCCTGCCCGCCGCTGTCGACATAGGCGACGGCGCGGCCGCCGCCGATGTCGAGCGTCCGCTTCGCCGCGCGCCAGCCGTCCTGGCCGGGCAGCGTCACAGGCCGAGCTTCGCCTTCACGGCATCGAGGCCCGGCTTGCCGTCGAACGTGGTGACGCCGGCGAGCCATCCCTCGAGCAGGTCCGGATGCGCGAGAAGCGCCTTGCGGGCGGCCTCCTCCGGCTTCAGGCCCCCGTCGATCAGATAGCCCATGCCCTCGTTTTCGAATTCGATCTCGAATCCGAGATTGGACAGCAGCTTTGCCGCGTTCGGGCATTCGGCGGCGTAGCCCTTGCGCACCTGGGTGCTGACCGTCGCCGCGCCGAAGTTCGGACCATAGAGCTTGTCGCCGCCGGTCAGATACTTGAAGTCGAACGCCGTGTTCATCGGGTGCGGCGCCCAGCCCTGAAAGACGATGAACTCGCCGCGCTTGGTGCGCCGCGCCACCTCGGCCAGCATGCCGGCCTCGCTCGATTCGACGACCTCCCACCCCTCCAGGCCGAAAGCCGGGTCGGCGACGGCGTCGATCATGAGCTGGTTGGAGCCCGGCTCGATGCCGTAGAGCTTCTTGTCGAACTTGTCGGCGAATTTCCGCAGGTCGGCGAAATCCTTGACGCCGGCCTCCCAGGCATAGGTCGGCACGGCGAAGGTGTATTTGGCGCCCTCCAGATTGGTGCGCAGCGTCTCGACGCTGCCGTCCTCCTTGTAGGCCGTGTAGTAGGTCACCATCGCCGGATCCCAGTAGCCGAGGAAGACGTCGAGGTCGCCGTTCTTCAGGCTCTGGTAGATCACCTCGATGCCGAGCAGCGTGCTGGCCGGCTCGTAGCCGAGCGCATCGTAGAGCACCACGCCGACGCCCGTGGTGAAGGCCAGGTCGTTCCAGCCGGGCTCCGCCATGCGCACCGCGCGGCAGGAGTCGGGCTCCGCCGCCATGGCCGCGCCGGAAAGGACCGCGACTGTCGAGACCGTGGCGGACGCGAAGAGAAGGATTTTGCGCAGCATGGACCGGTTCCCCTTGTTGGACGCCCGTCATGCGGGCATGACTTGACCAATAGTTATGTTAATTGTCCCATTGGTCAATTCTTGATCTTGCCGGGCGGATTGTCAATATGCCGTCCGAAGGAGCGGATCGATGAAACTCACGCGGCTGAGCGACATACGGCGCAGGGAACTGCGCCGGGCGGCTTTCGAGGTGCTGCAGGAGCAGGGCATGGCCGGCGCGACGCTGGAAAAGGTCGCGGCCCACGCCGGCGCCTCGAAGGGCATCGTACTGCACTACTTCCGCAACAAGCAGGAGCTGTTCGAGCATGCGATGCGCGAGGCGAATGCCGGGCTCGGCGCCGCGGTGGCGGCCAGGCTAGCGCGCACTCCGGACCCGCGGGCCCGCATCTCGGCGGTGATCGAGTGCAATTTCGAGCCGCGCTTCTTCCAGCCGTCGATTTGCCACGCCTGGCTGTCGCTGTGCGCCGAGGTGCCGCGCGATGCGACACTGGCGCGCATCCAGCGCGTCATCCATGCGCGCATGCGCTCCAATCTCGTCTCGGCGCTGCGCGCTCTGGTTCCGCCCGAGGCCGTGGAGGGCCTGGCGCTCGGCATCAGCGCGCTGATCGACGGTTACTGGCTCCGCCTCGGCCTGCGCGCCGGCAGCGTGACCGGAGACGACGCCGTCCGTCAGATCAATCTCTATGTCGATGCGATGATTGACGCGTCCCGCGCCCGGCCGGTCGCAACGGCGCTTGCGCGCTGAGCCTCAGCTCAGGAGGCCTGTTTCCAGGTCCGGGCGACGATGAAGGCCTTCAGCTCGTCCGCGCACATCGCCTTGGCGAAGGCGTAGCCCTGCAGCATGTCGCAGCCGATGTCCTTGAGGATGCGGGCGTGTTCCATCGTCTCGACGCCTTCGGCGACGACGTCGATGTCGAGCGACTTGCCGATCTCGATGATCGATTC
>JAUYMV010000764.1 GCA_030698645.1 Mesorhizobium sp. | reverse complement strand
AACGCACGGTCGACGTGCATGTCGGCCGCCTGCGCAAGGCGGTCAACACGGGCCGTCAGGCCGACGTCATCCGTACGATCCGCGGCGCCGGCTACGCGATCCAGGAAGAATAGGCGGTCTCAGGCCAGACTGGGCGGCAGGGCGACGCCGGCGCGGCCGACACCGCCCGATGCGAAAATCTCCTGGTCGACGAAGGTCAGCGCCCGCATGGTGCAGCCCTCGCGGATGAGCGGCATCTCGTCCGGCACCGTATCGAAGGAAATCGCGCCGGAGTGCTGGCCGCCCGCGGTGCGGGCGATCGCCCCGCGCATCGGACCCTCGATCAGGTCGAAGGCGAGCGCGCCGTGCCCGACGATCGCCACCGGCGCAGGGTCGATCAGCGCGAACAGACTGCCAAGACCGAAGCCGATCGCCTCGCCGGCGATCCTGAATGCCTCGCGCGCGGCGACGTCGCCGGCCCGAGCGGCGTCGGCGAGCGCCTGGATGTCCCCGTCGCTGATGTCGTCGGCAACGACGCTGTCCTCGCGGATGCCATGGGCATTGCGCCAGATGGCGTAGTTTCCCGCATAGGCCTCGATGCAGCCACGCCGGCCGCAGCGGCAGAGCGCCCCGTCGGGACGGTGGATCATGTGACCGAACTCGCCGCCGGAGGATTGCGTGCCGGTGAACAGCTCGCCGCGCAGCACCATGCCCATGCCGATGCCGTGCGAGAGGAGGACCGCGATGAAGTCGCGCGCGTAGCGCTCCGGATTGCGCCAGCGCAAGGCCACCGCGATCATGTTGCAGTCGTTCTCGACAGTCACCGGGATGCCGAACTCGGCCTGCAGGATGTCGCTGAAGGCAATGTCGCCATGCGGCGTGATCGGCGACCACAGCATGGTGCGCGCCGCAAAATCGGTGATGCCCTGGATCGCCAGCACGATGCGCAGAAGCGGCTGCCGCCGGGTGTCGCGCCCGGCCACGACGGCCCTGACGACGGCGATCGTCTCGGCGATCAGCGCCTCGCGCGACAGGTCGAGGGTGGCGAGCTTGCGGCGTTCCTCGCGCATCGTCACGCCCGAATAGTCGATCAGGGACGCCGACAGCGAGTTCAGGGAGAGAACGGCGGCCACGATCGTCGCGGCCTCGGGATTGAGCCCGACGGCGACCTGCGGCCGGCCGCGCTTGAGCGCGGCGACCTCGGCGGGCCGGCTCTCGGCGAGGACGCCTTCGGCGATCAGATCCGCAGCGATGGCGGATATGGTGGAATGGCTCAGCGCCGTCGTCGCGGCGATTTCGGTGCGCGACGGCTGGCCATCCCGGCGGACCGCGGCGATCACCATGCCACGGTTGCGACGACGCAGATCGTCGTGACGGATTCCGACCGTCATGTGCGTTGACTTCCTCCCTGCATGCGGCTCGTGGCGGCCTTGTTCGCCGAACTCTGCGGCGACATGCGAAAGAATATTGACATATCGGAAGGCCTGAGTCATTAATTATTTCGAGGCTCGAAAAAAAGCCTAGGTCGCGGCCATGTGCCGGACATTGTTCGCGCCGGTTGGCGCAGGGAGGACTATCATGAAGAAGTTTGCAACCGCCATGCTGGCGGGTGTCGCCATGTCGATGACACTCGCATCCGTCGCCGATGCCAAGGACAAGATCGTCGGCGTTTCGTGGTCGAATTTCCAGGAAGAGCGCTGGAAGACCGACGAAGCCGCTATCAAGGCAGCCCTCGAGGCAACCGGCGACAAGTACATCTCGGCCGACGCACAGTCGAATCCGGGCAAGCAGCTCACCGACGTCGAAAGCCTGATCGCCCAGGGCGCCAACGCGCTGATCATCCTGGCGCAGGATTCGAGCGCCATTGGCCCGGCCGTCGAGAAGGCCGTCGCAGAAGGCATTCCGGTGGTCGGATATGACCGACTGATCGAGAACAAGGACGCGTTCTACCTGACCTTCGACAACGTCGAGGTCGGCCGCATGCAGGCGCGCGAAGTGTTCAAGGTGAAGCCGGAAGGCAATTACGTGTTCATCAAGGGCTCGGGCACCGATCCGAACGCCGACTTCCTGTTCGCCGGCGCCATGGAAGTGCTGAAAGAGGCCATCGACGGCGGCAAGATCAAGAATGTCGGCGAGGCCTACACGGATGGCTGGCTGCCGGCCAACGCTCAGAAGAACATGGAACAGTTCCTGACCTCCAACGACAACAAGGTCGATGCGGTCGTTGCCGCCAATGACGGCACCGCCGGCGGCGTCGTCGCGGCGCTCACCGCGCAGGGCCTGGCCGGCTCGGTTCCCGTCTCCGGGCAGGACGCCGACCACGCCGCGCTCAACCGCATCGCGCTCGGCACCCAGACCGTCTCGGTCTGGAAGGACTCGCGCGCGCTCGGCAAGGCGGCGGCGGAGATCGCCTCGGCGCTCGCCGACGGCACGGCGATGGACGCCATCCCGGGCACGGTGAAGTTCAGCGGCGGCCCCAACAAGGTCGAGATGAACTCGGTTTTCCTGGCGCCGGTCGCCATCACCAAGGACAATCTCAACGTCGTCATCGACGCCGGATGGGTTGACAAGGCGACGGTCTGCCAGGGCGTCGCGGCGGGTTCGGTTGCCGCCTGCAATTGATACGGCCTAACTAGCTTGATTCGGAGGCGCCGCGGTTTGACCAGAACCGCGGCGCTTCTGTAGGATGGGGCGGGCAAACCCGCAAAGACGG
>JAUYMV010000763.1 GCA_030698645.1 Mesorhizobium sp. | reverse complement strand
GCGGTCGCGGCCGGCGCGCTCGTTGGCGTCACGCTGCTCGACGCGCCGAACGAACGCGACGAGGCGCTCGCCATCGCGGTCGCGCTGCGCCGTGCGGCGGCGGCGCCCGATGCCCGAGCGGCGCTGGTGACCGGCGACCGGGCGCTGGCGCGGCGGGTCTCGGCGGAACTTCTGCGCTTCGGCATCGTCGCGGACGATTCCGCCGGCACGCCGCTGGAACAGACGCCGCCTGCCGCCCTCTTGACCCTGCTGGTCGAGGCGGTCATGCGGCCGGGCGATCCGGTGGCGATCCTCGCCTTCCTGAAACAGCCGCTTCTTTCGCTCGGGCTGGAGCGCGCGCGCGTCAGGCGGGCGGCCGAGACGATCGAACTGATCGCGCTGCGCGGCGGCACCGGACGACCGGACATCGCGACTCTGGCAGAGGACTACGAGACCCGGCTGACCGATTTCGCCTCCGAGGAGACGCGCACGCCGCGCTGGTTCCTGCGGTTGGGTGGAAGCGAGATCGAGGAAGCGCGCATCGTGCTCGCCGCGCTCTCGGCCGCGCTCGCGCCGCTGGTCGCGCTGCGCGGAGAGGAGGCGCGGGGCATCGCCGAGATCGCGCGGGCGACCGTCACATGCTTCGAAAATGCCGGGCGCGGGGCGACCGGCGGCGTCGAGGAACTCTATCGCGGCGAGGCGGGAGACAAGCTCGCAGCCCTCCTGCGCGGTCTGGTCGTGTCGCAGGCGCAACTGCGCGTTGCACCGACGGAGTGGCCGGACGTGCTGGGCGCGCTCGTCGCCGCCGAGACGGTCAAGCCGCGCCACGGCGCCGACCAGGCGGTGTCGATCTGGGGCGCGCTCGAGGCCCGCCTGCAGAGCGTCGACCTGCTGGTCTGCGGCGGCCTCAACGAGGGTAGCTGGCCCGGCCGCGCCGACCCCGGGGGCTTCATGTCGCGCGTCATGAAGTCGGGCCTCAAGCTCGATCCGCCCGAACGCCGCATCGGCCAGGCGGCGCATGATTTCGCCATGGCGATGGGCAGTCCGCGGATCCTGCTGACGCGCGCGGCGCGTTCAGGCGACGCGCCGTCGGTGCCGTCGCGCTGGCTGCAGCGGCTGACCGCCTGTATCGGCGAAAAGCCGGCTAAAGACATGCGGGGACGCGGCTCGGATCTGCTGGCGGCGGCGCGCACATATGCCGTCGATTCCCCTGAAAACGTCGCCTTCGCGGCGCGGCCGATGCCGGCGCCGTCGCTCGACGCGCGACCGCGGCATTTCTCGGTCACCGAGATCGAGACGCTGCGCCGCGATCCCTATGCGATCTATGCGAAGAAGATCCTCCGCCTCGATCCGCTCGAACCATTGCTGCGCGATCCCGGCGCGGCCGAGCGCGGCTCGTTGTTCCATGACATCCTGCACCGCTTCACCGAGTCAGGCGTCGACGCGAGCGCCGCGGATGCGTTGCCGCGACTGCTGGCGATTGCGCGCGCGTGCTTCGACGCGGAACAACTGCCGCCGGACGTCGACGCGGTGTGGTGGCCGCGCTTCAAGATGATGGCGCCGGAACTGATCGGGTGGGAGCTGAACCACCGCCACGACACGATGCGCCGGATCGCCGAGGCGGACGCGAAGCCGACCGAGGTCGGCCAGACTGGCGTGACGCTCGGCGGCCGGGCCGACCGGATCGACATCAAGCCGGCTGGGCTCGCCGACATCCTCGACTACAAGACCGGATCCAGCCCCTCCAGGACGCAGGCACACCGGCTGGTCGCGCCGCAGCTATCGCTCGAAGGCGCGCTGCTGTCGCGCGGGGCGTTCAAAGAGCTCGGCGCGCAGACGCCCGCGGAACTGGCCTATGTCAGACTCAAGCCGACCGGCAAGGTGGTCGAGGAGTCGATCCTCGAACTCAATCGCGTGCCGCGGCTGGCGGCGGATCTGGCGGAAGAGTCGTGGCGCCGGCTGGAGGCGTTGCTCGACCACTACGCCAACCCGGCAAACGGATATCGCTCGCGCGCGCTGCCGTTCCGTGAGGGCGACACCGACGGCGACTACGACCATCTGGCGCGCGTGCTGGAATGGTCGGCCGGCGGGGACAGCGTCGAGACCGGCGACGGCGGCGAGAGCGGCGAATGAAGACCGTCCGGATCATTCCCGATGACACGCTGCGCGGCCAGGCGCTGGCGTCCGATCCGAAAAATTCGGTCTGGGTGTCGGCCAATGCCGGCTCGGGCAAGACGCATGTGCTGGCGCAGCGCGTCATCCGCCTGCTGCTCGACGGCACCGAGCCGTCGAAGATCCTCTGCCTGACCTACACCAAGGCCGCCGCCGCCAACATGTCGAACCGGGTGTTCGGCCAGCTCGGTGGCTGGACCGCGTTGTCCGACGCGGAACTGGCGGCCGAGATCGGCCGTATCGAGGGCGTGGCGCCGGATGCGCCGCGCCTGCGCCGCGCCCGGCAATTGTTCGCGCGCGCGCTGGAGACGCCGGGCGGGCTGAAGATCCAGACCATCCACGCCTTCTGCGAGGCGATCCTGCACCAGTTTCCGCTCGAGGCGAACATCGCCGGCCATTTCGAGATGCTCGACGGCCAGATGGAATCCGCGCTCGTCGCCGAAGCCCGGCGCGACATGCTGAGCGGCATCGCGGCCGGCGGCGACGCGGCGCTGGCCGCGGCCTTCGAGATGGTGCTGTCCATCGGCGGCGAGAGCGGCCTCGATGCGCTGCTCTCCGAGATCGTCGCCAAGCGGGACGGGCTGCGGGGCTTCATCGACGAACTGGGCGGCGGCGACGCGCAGACGCTGTTCGAGGAGTTCGGCTTTGCCGGCGACGCGTCGGAGGCCGACGTCTGCCTGGAAGCCTGGCCGCTCCCCGGCTTCCCGCCCGACTATTTTGCCTCGTTTGCCGCAAAGGCGGAAGAAACCGATGCCCGAACCGTCATCAACAACATCCTGCCATCTGCACGCTTGGCATACACCGAACCAGACGCGGTCCTACGCTTCACGCATCTCCGAGCGGCATTTCTCAAGACGGATGGCGAACCCTATGCGGCGTCGAGCTTCAAGAAGGCTCTTGTCAACGCGCTGCCCGATCTCATGGAGCGCTATACGGAAGCGGCTGCCGCGATCGTCGCCGCGTCCGACCGCGTCGCGCTCCTGCGCATGCTGCAGGCAACGCGCGCCGCACTTGTCATCGCCGACCTCCTGATCGCCCGCTACGAGCGGCTGAAGGCGGCGCGCGGCTTCCTCGACTTCAACGACCTGATCATGCGCACGGTCAGGCTGCTCGCCCGCGCGGATGTCGGGCCGTGGGTGCAGTACAAGCTCGACCGCGGCATCGACCACATCCTGGTCGACGAGGCGCAGGACACCAGCCCGGACCAGTGGGACGTGGTGAAGCGCCTGGCGGCCGAGTTCTTCGCCGGCTTGGGCGCGCGCGACAATGTCAGCCGCACGATCTTCGCGGTCGGCGACGAAAAGCAGTCGATCTATTCCTTCCAGGGTGCCGACCCGGATTCCTTCGCCACCAACGGCTTCGCCTTCCAGGCCCAGGTGCGCGATGCCAGCGGCCGCTTCGAACGCATCCGCCTGCAGCACTCTTTCCGCTCCACAGAAGACGTTCTGGGCGCGGTCGACCGGGTTTTCGCCGCCGCCGAATCGCGCAAGGGCCTGACCCGAGACGAAGAGCCGATATGGCACCCGACGATCCGTGGCAGCGAGCCCGGCTATGTCGAGGTCTGGCCGCTAATCGAGCCGGCGGCCGTCGAGGAGCCGGACGACTGGCGCGACGCGATCGACCACGCCTCGGCCCCTGCCGTGGTGCTGGCCGAACAGGTCGCGACGACCATCCGCCGATGGATCGATTCCGGCGACGTCATCGAGGGCAGGGTCGAGGATGGCCGCGCCCGAAGGCTCGGTCCCGGCGACGTGCTGGTGCTGGTGCGCAAGCGCGACCGCTTCGTGCATGCGCTGTCGCGCGCGCTGAAGAACAGGGATGTCGCGGTGGCCGGCGCCGACCGGGTAAGCCTGCCCGGCCACATCGCGGTCAAGGATCTGATCGCGCTCGGCCGCGTCGCCTTGCAGCCGGGCGACGACCTGTCGCTGGCCGCGCTGCTGCGCAGCCCGGTCTTCGGCATCGGCGAGGACATGCTGTTCGAACTCGCGTGGAACCGCGGCCGGACGCCACTCCTTTCCGTTCTGCGCGGCCGGGCGGCGACCGACGCCGGGCTAGCTGCGATCGTCCAAAAGCTCGACCAGTGGCGCACCGAGGCCGCTTTCAAGCCGGTGTTCGAGTTCTACGCCGCGATTCTCGGCCGCGACGGCATTCGCACCAGGATGATCGCCCGCCTGGGGCCGGCTGCTGGCGAAATCCTCGACGAGTTCCTCAATTTCTGCCTCGCCGCTGAACGCACCGGCCTGCCCGGGCTCGAATCCTTCCTGGCGACGCTGGAAAGCGCCGGCCCCGACATCAAGCGCGAGATGGACCAGACGCGCGACGAG
>JAUYMV010000751.1 GCA_030698645.1 Mesorhizobium sp. | reverse complement strand
AACGCAACCCAAGGGAAGGAACCCACCATGCGTGTCTATTACGATCGCGACGCCGATCTCAATCTCATCAAGGGCAAGAAGGTCGCCATCATCGGATATGGCAGCCAGGGTCGCGCGCATGCGCTGAACCTGAAGGATTCGGGCGCCAAGGAACTGGTCATCGGCCTGAAGGCCGGATCGCCGACCGCCAAGAAGGTCGAAGCCGATGGCCTCAAGGTCATGTCGGTGGCGGAAGCCGCCAAATGGGCCGACCTGATGATGATGGCGACGCCGGACGAACTGCAGGCCGACATCTACAAGAACGAGATCGCGCCGAACATCCGCGACGGCGCGGCGATCGCCTTCGCGCACGGGCTCAACGTGCATTTCGGCCTGATCGAGCCGAAGGACACGATCGACGTCGTGATGATCGCGCCGAAGGGCCCCGGCCACACGGTGCGCGGCGAATACCAGAAGGGCGGCGGCGTGCCGTGCCTGGTCGCGGTCAACCATGACGCGTCGGGCAATGCGTTGGATCTCGCGCTCTCCTACGCCTGCGGCGTCGGCGGCGGTCGCTCGGGCATCATCGAGACGAATTTCCGCGAGGAATGCGAGACCGACCTGTTCGGCGAGCAGGTCGTGCTCTGCGGCGGCCTCGTCGAACTCATCCGCGCCGGCTTCGAGACGCTGGTCGAAGGCGGCTACGCGCCGGAGATGGCCTATTTCGAGTGCCTGCACGAGGTGAAGCTGATCGTCGACCTGATCTATGAGGGCGGCATCGCCAACATGAACTACTCGATCTCGAACACGGCGGAATGGGGCGAATACGTCTCCGGCCCGCGCATCATCACGGCGGAGACCAAGGCCGAGATGAAGCGCGTGCTGAAGGACATCCAGACCGGCAAGTTCACGTCGGAATGGATGCAGGAATACCGCGCCGGCATGTCGCGCTTCAAGGGCATCCGCCGCATGAACGACAGCCACCAGATCGAGGAAGTCGGCGCCAAGCTGCGCGCCATGATGCCCTGGATCGCCAAGAACCAGCTGGTCGACAAGACGAAGAACTGAGGCGATCCACGCTTTCCGCTTGCGGGTCCCCGGGGCATGCCCGGCGGGCGTGCGAGGATTCGCAAGAACCAGCCGGTCGACAAGGCGCGCAACCGATCGCCTGCCAATCGTATGACCGGACGGGGCGCCCTTGCGGCGCCCCGTCCGGTCTGCGGCGGGAGCCACGAGGCTGTCCCGTTCCGGCACGCGCGTCTGGCATGGCGTTTGCACTGCCTCCATCAGGAGGAAACCATCGATGACACCCGTGGCAACCCAGAATGCAAAGCAGCAACCCCAGCCGGTGGACCGGCGCTTCGTCGGCAGGTACAAGGCGCTGAAAGGCGTGACGATCAGCTTCAACGGCGGCACAAGCACGTTCGAGGGCGTGGCGCGCAATCTTTCGGCGACCGGCGCGCGCCTGTCCTTCTGCGAGACCTTCGCCATCCCGAGCGAGTTCAAGGTGAAATTCAGCGGCGATCTCGGATGGCGGCCGGCGGTCGCGCGCTGGCGCTCGATGACGGATATCGGCGTGGCGTTCCACCAGCCCTGAACGCCCGAGCAGATCGCCTATATGGAATTGCGCGCGCGGCGTCGTCGGGCGGCGCCTCAGCCGTAGAACCAGCTCGGCTTCGGCTCGGTGCCGGTGAACTTGACGCCGACGCGGTCGCCGGCGCGCCAGGCGACTTCGGACCGGTAGCCGACGCCGTCGACCGGAACGTAGAGCAGGAATTCGTGCGGCACGCGCGCCTCGACGGAGATGCGCAGTTCGGCGCCGCCCTTATGCTGGTTGCGGATCGTGCACTGGATCGTGGAATTGTTGATGCCATTGAGGATGGCGGCGCCCTTGAGGACGCGCGGCCTGTGCTCGCGGCGGTTTTCGGCCTCTATGGGTAGGGCCATGATCTGCTCCAGATCCGATGTGCGGCGGCAAGGGCCGGGGCGTCACATCTGCGTTGGGGTCAAGTCTATGCCGAATGCGCTGAAGGATTGGTAAAAGCCAAGCCGAGAATGTGCTTTTCCGTTTCGGACGCCTGGCCACATCGCGCCCGGTCCGTCAAAGCGGCGGCAGGCACGGGCGACGCGGCCCTCGCGTCGGCTGATAGGTGTTGTCGGAGAGCCGATAGGAGCGATAGCGCTCGGCGCACCAGGCTGTGCCCGCATCGTCGAGCGCGGCCGGGGCGCGATAGGCGCTGTTGCCGCGGAGCGGGCGGCTGCGGCCATAGGTCGGTTCGGCCAGGTCGAAATAATGGCGGTAATAGCCGCGATGGAACGGCCGGTTCTGCAAGCCGCCAAAGTCGCGGCAGGTGCGGGTGACGCAGCCCGGCTGGACGCCGACGATGACGCCGCGGTCGAAGCCGGGCGCATAGGGCGGGATGACGGGCGCAGCCCGATAGACCGGAACGGGACCGACGACGAGCGGCTCGGCCACCGCCCCTCCGGTCGTCAGGGCGAGGCCAAGCAGCGCACAGACGGCGGCGACGGTGGACAGGGGTTGCATCGATCGATCTCTCCGGGACAGTCCTACATATGGGGTCTGGCGCGGCGCGGTCCACCCCTGACCTGCGCGGGCGAGATCGCAGGCGTCACTCGGGGGCGCGCGGATACCCTTGTCATTCGGTCCGCCAAAGGGCAAACCTCGCCGCATGTCGCTCCGCCTTGCCACCTTCAACGTCGAGAACCTGATGAGCAGGTTCGATTTTTCCGGTTACCGGAACGAACTCTATCAGGACCGCGCGCTGGCGCTTTTCGACATCAAGAGCGAAGCGGAGTACAAAAGCCTCGAGCAGGCGCGCGCCATCGCGCACGCCGACGACACGCGCCAGCTGACCGCGCTGGCGATCGCGGCCACCCGCGCCGACATTATCGTGCTGCAGGAGGTCGACAACCTGGAAGCGCTGAAGGCGTTCGAATACGGCTATCTGTTCAAGATGATCGGCGAGGGCTATCGCAACAAATACTCGACGACCGGAAACGACAGCCGCGGCATCGACGTCGCCATGATGATGCGCACCGAGACGGCCGCGGGCCTGCCGATCGAATTCGTCCGCATGACCAGCCACGCGCACCGCACCTTCGCCGAACTCGACCTCTACGACCCGCTGCTGGCGACCGTCGGTATCGAGGCGCACGAGCGCATCTTCCGGCGCGACTGCCTGGAGATCGACGTGCTGGTCGGCGGCAGGCCGCTGACGCTCTATGGACTGCACTTCAAGTCGATGGGCTCCCCGCGCAACGGGCTGGACGGCCGCGAGGCGACGATGCCGCTCAGGATCGCCGAGGCGCGCGCGGTGCGCCGCATCATCGAGGACCGCTTCGGTAAGGATTTTTCCGGCGACAAGCACTGGGCGATCTGCGGCGACCTCAACGACTATGCCGAGCGCGTGCTGATCGAGGGCGACGAATGGTCGGGCTACCGCTTCAACCCGGTGACCGAGGCACAGTCGGCGCTGCATGTGCTGACCGCCGGCGGCTTCTGCGTCAACGCGGTCGAGCGGCGGCCGGCGCTCGACCGATGGACGCTCTATCACACGCGCGGGCCGAAGGAGCGGCATCTGTGCCAGCTCGACTATCTGCTGCTGTCGCCGGCGCTGGCCAGGCTCAACCCGACCGCCATCCCCGACATCATCCGCAACGGCCAGCCCCATCGCACGCCGTTTCCGGACGGCCAGAACGTCGCCCGCTTCCCGCGCGCCGGCTGGGACCGGCCGAAGGCGTCCGACCATTGCCCGGTCGCGATGACGCTCGATCTCGCCTGAGATGATGTTCGACATCCCGCGCAACCGGATGCTGGGCGTGGACACCGCCGAGCTTGCCTTCGACGCCGGGCCGCATCCCTACGAGGCGGCCAACATCGCCGACATCGAGGCGAACTGGCAGGCCGAGACGGCGCGCAATCCGGCGCTCTTCGACGGCAGGGTGATGCTGTTCTCGACGATCCGCTTCCGCGACGGCCGGCTCGACGGGCGCTGCCACGCCATCCGCTTCGCGACCTTCATGCACTGGCGCCGGACTCGGGCGGAAAGCTCGGCCGAACATCTCTTCGCCCAGGCCATGCCGGTCGCCGCCGACGGGGCGCTCGTCGCCATCCGCATGGGCGCGCACACCGCGAACGCTGGAAAGGTCTATTTCGCCGCCGGCTCTTTCGACCTCGACGATTTGCGCGACGGACGCATCGACATCGGCTCCAACATGCGGCGCGAGGTTTTGGAGGAAACCGGCATCGACCTGGCGGAATGCCGGCGCGACCCGGGCCTGCACGGCCATTCGGCCGACAGCGGCACCGTGCTGACGCAGCGCTATTTCCTGGACGCGCCGGCAGACGCGGTGGCCGCCCGCATCCGCGCCTTCATCGCCGCCGACCCCGATCCGGAGATCGCGGACGCGGTGATCATCCGAAGGCCGGACGATCTGCCGGAGGGGCTGATGCCGCACATGGTGCCGCTGGTGAAGTGGCATTTCGGCGGGTGAGGGGTCACGACACCTCGCGCGGGCTGAAGCTATGCCGCCTTCGCGACCCAACGGCCAGCAGCTGGAACAGCAGCGGTTGGGGCACGAGGGACGGCGCGAAGGACGACGTCGGCCCAGGAGGCCATGGGGGCGCTCCGTCTTATGCGTGAGGTGGAAATCTGCGCGCGGCTCACCGGCCGCGCAGCAGGCCGACGCCGGTAGCGACCAGCCAGGCGGAGAGGCCGAGGAAACCGGCGATGGTGACGAGGCCGAAGAACTCGCCGGAGCGGCCAAGGGCGATCGCCAGTCCTTCATTGGTGCCGAGAAGAATCGCGGCGGCGGCGACGAAGCCGATGATGGGCGTGATGCGGCCGCCTTCGCGCAGTTGCAGCAGCGCCAGCAGCAGGACGAAAAGGGCGGTCAGCAACTGGCCGAGATGTTCGCCGATGGCGACGCCGCCGTAGAGGTTGATCAGGGCGAAGGTGTTTTCGGCAGCCGCCCGCGCGGCTTCGGTCGCCGCCGGGTCGACATAGGCGGAGGCCAGGCTCGGCACCACGAAGACCCAGCGCCAGAGGCCGATGGCCTGGGCGAGGCCGGCGAGGCTGCCGGTAATCGCCGCGCCGGCGGCGAGCGCCGGATGCGTCGCGATGCGGCGGGTGTCGAGGCTGAGCGCGATGGCAAGCGGAACGAACATCAGAGCGGCGATCGCAAAGGCGTGCCAGGTCAGGATGAGCGGGGCGCCGCCGGCGTGGAAGAGCGTCAGCACCTCGCCGGCCGGGCGGCGCAGGACATCGGGATATTCGAAGGTTGCCGACAGCGTGGCGAACGGGATGTTGAAGGCGATTGCGAAGGCAATGGCGGCGGCGCCAAGCGGGGCGTTGCGGCGGGCGGCGGGGAATGCGGTGTCCATGATCGTGTCCTATTCGGTCGGGAGACGCTATGTCTCCGATTGGTGACATAGGAAATATCACCAGTCGGTGACATACGCAAGAGGGCGGTCGAAGGAAATCTTCAACCAATACAAAATTTCATTTCCGGAAAGATGGTTGTACTAGCGGTTGCAAATCACCGATCGGTGACTAAGATCTCCAAACTCAGCCATCGAGGAAACCGCCGCATGCAGAAGCCGCCCGTTCCGACCAAGCCACCCGCACCGGAAAATCGCGGCCGCGATCGCGCGGCGACCGAGGCGGCGCTGGTCGCGGCCGCCCGCGCGGTGCTGGCGGAGGAGGGGTTCGTCGGCCTCGGCATCAACGCGGTGGCGCGGCGGGCGGGTTGCGACAAGCAGCTGATCTACCGCTATTTCGGCGGGCTCGACGGGCTGGTCGACGCGATCGGCAATGAGATCGGCGACGATCTGAGGCGAAGCCTGCAGCCGCTCGCGGCGCTGGGCCAGGCCGGCAGCTACCGCGAGCTCGTCGAACGGATGATGCTGGGCTTCCTGCAGGCGCTGCGTGACGACGCGCTGATGCGCAGGATCATGGCCTGGGAGATTGCCAGCCCGTCGGAACTCGTGCAGCGGCTGACGCGGGCGCGCTCGAAGAGCATGATGGCATGGGTGGCGGAAAGCCGCGGTACGCTCGTGCCGCCCGCAGGTGTCGACGTAGCGGCGACCAATGCCGTGCTGCTGGCGGCAATCCAGCATCTGGTGCTGAGCAGCGCCGCCGCCGGGCAGTTCGCTGGCCTGACGCTGACGAGCGAGGCGGACTGGGAGCGCGTGCGGGCGGTGGTCAAGGCGATCGTGGCGGGGGCGTATGCGGGGTGAGGGGCGAAGGCCAGTGCGGAAATCAAGGGTGGGGGGCGCAGTTGCTGCGGTTCAGAAAGCGGCTTTCCGCTAAGCGCAGATATTCACCTTCCGCAGGATACATGCAGCGGTTTCCGCGCTAGGCCGCCTTGTGGGATCCTTGTCGGTCAGATCAGCAATCAGGTGTTCGACGACCTCAGGCGCATCGGCTCTGGTTGCGCGCAGGAGGGGCAACTCGGGCGGTTGCGGTATCTCGCTTGTGAATAGGTGGTGGATGAGAGCCCCCAAGGCGAAACAGTCCTGCTGGACGTTGGCGTGCGTGCTCTGCTCGCACGCGACAGAAAAGTGTCCGGGCGTGCCCCATGGCGACGTAATCTCCCGACCGATACGCTCGGCCCCCTCGAAATCCACCGCGACCAGTTTTTCGCCGGGTCCGAGCAGGAAGTTGGCAGCCTTCAGGTCGCGCCATACCCAACCGCCGGCATGAATGTTCTCCAGCAGGCGCGCGGCCTGGATTGCCAGGTTCAACGCCTCGTCGAAATGCAATTTCGGTCCGGCCGGGTTCAGGCGATCAAGGAGGGTATTCCCATCTATCCATTCCAGGGCGAGATACATGTTCCCGCCTTCTTCAAAAGAACCGTAGACCATTGGCACCGGCACACCTGTCCGACGCAAGTCGAGCAAGGCTTCGTGCTCGCGCTTGACGCGGCTGAATCCATCGTTGCCGTCAAACTCCAATTCCCCGAGCCTTCGGCCCTCCTTCAGGAGGCAGTGCCTTGGCGTCGCGCTGCTGAGGTCTATGGCACGGTAAACGCCCCCCTTGCCGCGCTGAATCACGCAACGATAGGCTCGGAAGGTGCGTGACAAAGGCCCGGGTGTTCGCTCCGGAATCGGCTCAAAAAGTCCATCCGGCGCAGGCGCCCAGACTGGATTCCGGTCGCGTCGATCGGGCTCGACGGTGCCGCTGCCAGGGACCAGAAGGGTGGCGCTGTCGTCCGCAACAAACACACCGTAACGTGCGAAGACAGGAGAGCCTTCAGCAACGCGCCTTTCGAAGGGAATTGCAGGTCCGCACATCCCGTAGGTGACCCGCGCCAGTTCTTTGGCGAGACGAGCGACGTTCTCCTCGCGCGGATAGAAGGTCAGAATCTTGCCAATCTGCGAGTATCCATAAAAGAGTCCGCAGTTCAGTCGCTGAATTTCAGCTATGGAGACGGGACCCTTGAAATGCACATCCTCGCCCATCGCAATTTCCGCCGCCAAGGGCAGCAAT
>JAUYMV010000740.1 GCA_030698645.1 Mesorhizobium sp. | reverse complement strand
CGGCGGCCGAGTAAGATGTCAGGCGCCCTCACCCATCTGGGCCACTCGGGCGAGGCCAACATGGTGGATGTCGGCGCCAAGGGCGAAACCGAGCGCACGGCGATCGCCGAAGGCGCCATCGTCATGCAGCCGGAGACGCTGCGGATCATCCTCGCCGGGGACGCCAAGAAGGGCGACGTGCTCGGCACGGCGCGGATTGCCGGCATCATGGCGGCCAAGAAGACGCATGAGCTGATTCCGCTCTGCCACCCGCTGCTGCTGACCAAGATTTCCGTCGAGATCGAGCCCGACGAAGCGTTGCCCGGCCTGCGCGTCACGGCGCTGGCCCGCGTCACCGGCAGGACGGGTGTCGAGATGGAGGCGCTGACGGCCGCCTCCGTCGCCTGCCTGACGATCTACGACATGGCCAAGGCGATCGACAAGGCGATGGTCCTGACCGGCATCCGGCTGGTCGAAAAGACCGGCGGCAAGTCGGGCGACTACCGCCGCGCGCCGGAGGTCTGACGCCATGGCGCTGATGCCGGTCGACGAGGCGCTGGCGCGGCTGCTCGACGGCGCGGCGCGGCTGCCGGCCGAAACCGTGCCGGTCGCCGAGGCCGCCTGGCGCGTGCTGGCCGGCCCCCTCACGGCGCTCCGCACGCAGCCCCCCTTCGACGCCTCGGCCATGGATGGCTATGCGGTGCGGGCAGCCGATGTGGCGGCCGTGCCGGCGGTGCTGAAACAGATCGGCGAGGCGCCCGCCGGACGTCGTTTCGCGGGCGAAATCGGACCCGGCGAAACGGTGCGCATCTTCACCGGCGCGCCGATGCCCGCCGGCGCCGACACGGTCCTGATCCAGGAAAACGCCCGGGCGCTGCCCGACGGCACGATCGAGGCGACCGAATCGGTTGCCGCCGGGAGGCATATCCGGCGGCGCGGGCTCGATTTCAACGCGGGCGACGCGATCCTCGCCGATGGGCGCACGCTCGATCCCGCCGCCCTGTCGCTTGCCGCCGCGGCCAATCATGCGCGCCTCGCCGTCGTTCGCCGACCGCTGGTCGCCATCCTCGCCACCGGCGACGAACTGCTGCCGCCCGGCAGCACGCCCGGCCCCGACCAGATCATCGCATCGAACGCCTTTGGCGTCGCCGCCCTCGTCGCCAGGGAGGGCGGCACGGTGCTCGACCTCGGCATCGCGCCGGACGATCGCGCGGCGATCGCGGCTTCCGTCCGACGAGCGCTCGACGCCGGC
>JAUYMV010000739.1 GCA_030698645.1 Mesorhizobium sp. | reverse complement strand
ATCCTGAACTACACCAAGGCCGGGCAGCCCTTCTGGAACGCGCATTTCATCAGCCAGGTCTAGAACGAGGAAGGCGAGCTGCAGTTCTACATCGCCTCGCATATTTACGTCACCGACCGCAAGGAGTGGGAGCAGCGCCTGGCGGCCGACAAGGCGCGCTTCGAGGATGCGGTCGCCGAACGCACGCGCGAATTGCAGGCGGCGCTCGACGCGCAGAACATGCTGCTGCACGAGGTCGACCACCGCGTGAAGAACAATCTGCAGATGATCTCCTCGCTGATCGTCATGCAGAGCCGCTCGATCCCGGACGAAAACATCAAGCGTTCGCTGCGCTCCATGCTCGAGCGGATCGAGGCGCTGAGCACCGTCCACAGGCGGCTCTACCAGTCCGACGATGTCAGCGAATTCAGCGTCTCGGACTTCATCCGTGACCTGGTCACCGACCTGCTTGCCGCGTCGGGCCGCGCGCATCTGTCGTCGCACTTCGACCTGGAGCCGGTGGTCATCGCGGCCGACAAGGCGACCCCCGTGGCGCTGATGATGAACGAACTGGTCACCAACGCCCTGAAGCACGCCTTCGGCGATTCCACCAACGGCGCCGCCGAGGGCAGGATCTCGGTCCGGATGCGCAATGGCGGCGACGACTTCACCATCGAGGTTGCCGACAACGGACGCGGCATGCCCGCACGGAGGACCGGCGACGAGACGTTCGGAACGCGTCTGGTCGCTTCGCTCGCCCGCCAGCTTCGGGCCGAAATCGAATGGCAGGACGGCGCGCCGGGCACGCGCGTCGTCATCACGCTGCCCACGGGAAAGGAACACGCAGGTGAATGACCGGATGAGACCGCTGAACGTGCTGATCGTCGAGGACGAGGCGCTGCTCGCCATGGAACTGGAAAGCCTGGTCGCGGATGCCGGCCATCGCGTCGTCGGCTGGGCGACCTCGTCGCGCGAGGCCCGCCGGCTGGTCGACACGCTCGACGCCGACATCGCCTTCGTCGACGTCCACCTGACCGACGGGCCGACCGGCGTCGATGTCGCCCAATACATCGCCGCCAGGAAATGCTCGATGGTGGTGTTCCTGACCGCCAATCCGAAGCGCCTGCCGGAAAACTTCGCCGGCGCCGTCGGCGTCATCGCCAAGCCATTCACGATGAACGGGCTGACGGCGGCGCTTGCCTACCTCCAGGAAGGCGTGCTCACGCCGCCGCCCGTCCTCGGGCTGCCGGTCGGCTTCACCCTGTCGCCGGACTACCAGTCGAGCTGGTCGCGCCCCTGACCGGGGCCGTCGCCGGGATGGCAGCCGGCGGCCCACGCCGCTCCGCCGGCGCCCCCGTCGCTCAGCCGTCGGGGCATCCGCCTCGGCTCAGCCCGCCTTGCGCTCCATGAACCTGATCCGGTTGGAAAACGGATCGGTCACCTGCATCTCCAGCCCCCAGTCCTCGGTCGTCACCCCTGGCTTGAGATAGCGATAGTCCTTGTCGGACAGTTCCCTCTGAAAGCCGAACAGGCCCGTCATGTAGACCACCATGTTGCCGCCCGGCGACGCGTCGCCGGCATGCTCCGACAGATGCAGCCGGAGGGCGCCACGCGAGACTTGCGTGTAGAGCGGGAAATTGTCGCCGAAGCGATGTTCCCAGTCGACCGCGAAGCCGAGGAAGCCGAGATAGAACTCGTGCGCCTTGGCGACGTCGAAGATGCGCACGATCGGCACCGCCTGCTCGAAATCGAGGCCACGGCCGCGCGCCCCGGTCGCCGCCGTCGCCTCGATCCGGGCGGACAGAATGTTCCACGTCTCGAGGCCAAACTGGCGCGCGACGATCTCAAGCGCCTCGCTGTGGTTGATGTCGTGTTTCCTGGCGGCAAGCGCCTCGCGCATGGCTTTCGCCATCGCCTTCGCGTCCAGATATGTGCGCATCGATATGTCCTTCGTTCGCGGCGAAGTCTGCTGACAGTGCCCGCATTGCTGAAGCCTTCGCCGTTCCGAAAGACGGTTCAAAGGGACGGGATGCGTTCGCCATGCCCCGGGGGGGCGCGAGCTGCCGGCCGCATCCAGGCCGTTGCGAAAACCGTAGTTTTGCGCGACGTGCGCGTCAAGCATCGTGCCTGAAAAATCGCGTAACAGGCGATCGGTCACGAGCAAATGCTTGTTGCAGCTCGATAAATTCAGAACCGGCCTCATAGCCGCGGGCGCATTCGTTTCCGCTGCGTCTCCGTTTCGTCTCATCTTCGCGTCGCGCGGCGGCAACGCACGGATACACGCCGCCTGTCTAAGGGGTCTAGTTCGCAACCCGCAACGAAACCTCTTCAAAGGACACGTCCATGAACACAATCGTGAAATCCGCCCTCGTCTCCGCCAGCCTCGCGCTCGGCGCGCTTGCCGGCGCGTCTTCCGCCCAGGCCGATGTCGGCGTCGGCATCTATCTCGGCGGCCACGGCTTCGGCGGCGTCGGCATCGGCATCGGCGTCAATCCCTACCACAACAACCACTACGTCTATGGCGGCTACTGCTCGAAGTCCGGGGCGCTCGGCCGCGCCGCGTCGATGGGCGTCAACAAGCGCTATGTCGCCGGCGTCACCGACAGCCGCATCGTCGTGCGCGGCAAGAAGAACGGCCAGCCGGTCCAGGTCGTGATGCGCCGCAACACCGATACCTGCGCGGTCAAGAGCTTCGCCTACCTTTGAGGCCCGGCCGGCCGGTTCGCCGGCCGGCGCCGCTCCGCACACCATTGCGCCTGAACCCCGGCAAGGAGCCAGCCCCGATGCAAGCCCTGCTCATGTCCGTCGCCATCGGCGTCGCCCTCGGCTTCGCCTTCTCGATGAGTTCCGCCGATGCCGCGCAGGCCGGCGGCGCCATCCCCGCCTCCGTCGCCACCGCGGTCGACGCGAACGCGCCGGCCACCTGTTCGCCGCCCGAGGCGCTCGGCATCGCCGCCTCCTTCGGCATCGTCAAGGGCGCGATCGAGACGTCCACGCCGGAGAAGATCGTCGTGCACGGCCGGATGAACGGCCAGAAGGTCGAGCTCATCCTGCGCGGCGCGGCGCAAAAATGCGCCGTCCAGCGCATGAGCTACATCTGACGCAACCTGCGCCCTGTGACGGACCGGACGGCGCGTTCTCCGCGCCGCGCGCCCGCGTTTCCGTTTCATTCCGCGCCGTCCACCGCCATTTGCTGGCCTTTCCGCCCCGAATCACTACATTCCCGGGGCATGTCCGATGATCCCGACGACATCCCCTTCTTCGACGGACCCAACGCGCCCGCCCGCGCGCCGTCGGGCATCGCCGCGCGCGCCATGGCCGCCCGCCAGGGCCACAATTCAGCCCCCGACTACCTCGCCGGCCTCAACCCCGAGCAGCGCCTCGCCGTCGAGACCACCGAGGGCCCGGTCCTGGTGCTGGCCGGCGCCGGCACGGGAAAAACCCGCGTGCTGACCACCCGCATCGCCCACATCCTCAATCTCGGCCTCGCCTACCCCTCGCAGATCCTCGCCGTCACCTTCACCAACAAGGCCGCGCGCGAGATGAAGAACCGGATCGGCGTGCTGGTCGGCTCGGCCGTCGAGGGCATGCCCTGGCTCGGCACCTTCCACTCGATCGGCGTCAAGCTGCTGCGCCGCCACGCCGAGCTCGCCGGCCTGCGCTCCGATTTCACCATTCTGGACACCGACGACCAGATCCGCCTGATCAAGCAGTTGATCCAGGCGGAAAACCTCGACGACAAGCGCTGGCCGGCGCGCCAGTTCGCGCAGATGATGGACGGTTGGAAGAACAAGGGCCTGGCGCCGTCCGAAATCCCCGAGGGCGACGCCCGCGCCTTCGCCAATGGCAAGGGCCGCGAGCTCTACCAGGCCTACCAGGACCGCCTGCTGACGCTGAACGCCTGCGATTTCGGCGATCTGCTGACCCACCCGATAAGGATCTTCCGCGCCCACCCGGACGTGCTGCGCGACTACCACCGCCGCTTCAAATACATCCTCGTCGACGAATACCAGGACACCAACACCGCGCAATACATGTGGCTGCGGCTCTTGGCGCAGCGCACATCCTCCCCCCTTGAGGGGGAGGTGCCCGCGAAGCGGGCGGAGGGGGTCGCCTCAGAAGGCACCTCGCGCACGTCGCTAGCGGCGGTGGGGGGCGCCTCAGAAGGCACCTCCCCTGCGTCCCGCCCGTCGCCGGCGACCCCACCCGACCAGCCTTCGGCTGGCCACCCTCCCCTCAAGGGGGAGGGAAAGCCTGCGCGACCCACCGTCAACATCTGCTGCGTCGGCGACGACGACCAGTCGATCTATGGCTGGCGCGGCGCGGAGGTCGACAACATCCTGCGCTTCGACAAGGACTTTCCGGGCGCCACCATCATCCGCCTGGAGCGCAACTACCGCTCGACCGCCCACATCCTCGGCGCCGCCTCGCATCTCATCGCCCACAATGAAGGCCGGCTCGGCAAGACGCTGTTCACCGACCAGGCCGACCCCGAGGACGCCAAGGTGCATGTCCACGCCGCCTGGGATTCCGACGAGGAGGCCCGCGCCGTCGGCGAGACCATCGAGGCGCACCAGCGCCCCGACGCCAATGGCCGCCGCCACGACCTCAACGACATGGCGATCCTGGTCCGCGCCTCCTTCCAGATGCGCTCCTTCGAGGACCGTTTCATCGAGATCGGCCTCAACTACCGCGTCATCGGCGGCCCGCGCTTCTACGAGCGCCAGGAGATCCGCGACGCGCTTGCCTACCTCCGCGTCGTCGCCCAGGGCGCCGACGACCTCGCCTTCGAGCGCATCGTCAACGTCCCGAAGCGCGGCTTGGGCGAATCCGCCATCCGCCAGATCCACGACACCGCGCGCACGCTCCGCGTCCCCATGCTCGAAGCCGCCTACAAGCTCGCCGAAAGCGACGAGATGAAGCCGAAGCCGCGCGCGGCGCTCCGCGAGGTCGCCGCCAATTTCCACCGCTGGCAAGGCCTGCTCGACACCACGCCGCACACCGAGCTCGCCGAGACCATTCTGGAAGAGTCCGGCTACACCGAGATGTGGAAGAACGACCGCTCGGCCGACGCGCCCGGCCGCCTGGAAAACCTGAAAGAGCTGATCCGCTCCATGGAGGATTACGAGTCGCTCCGCTCCTTCCTCGAGCACGTGGCCCTCGTCATGGACACCGTCAACGACGAGGGCCTCGACGCCGTCTCGATCATGACGCTGCATTCGGCCAAGGGGCTGGAATTCGAGACCGTCTTCCTGCCCGGCTGGGAGGAAGGCCTCTTCCCGCACCAGCGCGCGCTCGACGAAGGCGGCCGCTCCGGCCTCGAGGAAGAGCGCCGCCTCGCCTATGTCGGCCTCACCCGCGCCAAGAAGAACCTGCACATCTGGTTCGTCTCCAACCGCCGCATCCACGGCCTCTGGCAATCGACCATTCCGTCCAGATTTTTGGACGAACTCCCCGAGGCCCATGTCGAAGTCGCCGAAGCGGGCAATTCCTACGGCGGCTATGGCTCGTTCGGCGGCGGCAGCTTCGCGCCGGGCCGCGGCGGCCAGGGCGGCAGCCAGGGGGCCGGCCGCCAGAATCCCTACGGCGCCTCGCGCTTTGATAATGTAGGCGCCGGCTCCTTCTCCAACACCTACGCCACCCCCGGCTGGCAGCGCGCCCAACAGAACCGCACCGAAGCCACCGACCGCAACTGGGGCACCCGCTCGGGCCACGCCGTCGAACGCATCGGCTACGGCGAACCCGACTCCGACCTCGGCGCCGGACGAGGCTCGGTGAAGGGCCGCATGATCGAAGGCGAACTGGTCGCCAAATCCGTCTCCGACACCCCCTCGCCCTTCACCGTCGGCGACCGGGTGTTCCACCAGAAATTCGGCAATGGCAACGTCGCGGCGATCGACGGCAACAAGCTGACGATCGACTTTGACAAGGCCGGGCAGAAGCGCGTGCTGGACGGGTTCGTCAGGGGGGTGTGAGGGTTATTTTATTGATGAACAGCGCAAGCTTTGAATGTAGTGTATTTCTTCTCCAACCTCTACATCAATGAATTCAAACGGTTGCTTCCCTTAATGGATCAGACCGATTTTCGTCACTGCTTCGGAGAGTTCCAGATCGGCAAACGTCCGATATTTGGAGAATTGATGCTCAGTGAGCGCAAGACGAATCTGCGTTTGCATAGCCACCAATACATCGATCTTTTGGAGATTGCCGATCGCCATATTGCAGGTGAGTTGTCCGACAGAACCAGAGTTTCCCTGATCGACTGCAATATTCCACCCATTCCAGGTCGCATTTTCAGCAAGACAGAGCGGACCTACTTTGCGGACATTTTTCCGCATTTTGTCATCCTTGGAACAGATCTCCTTACCCCGCTGGATGAAACCGTATCGGCGATATATTGGCATCTACCCGATCTCAGCGCTGCCTTCTACGATTTTGATGCTTTCTCCTCCAGCATGGCCCCGGAACAATTCATTGGCGCCATCGTCGCCGAACAGGAACAACAGGTCGGTCGGAAGATACCTATCGGACCGGACCCTGAAATCCAATACTTCACCGGGCGCCGGGAAGTCTTCTCCTGCGATGTTCCTATCGGCACCTTTTCCATCCATCATGGCTTTCAGCAGAATTTCGGCGGTCCACCCGGCGTCTGGATGAAAAACCGCATGCGCGCGGCGATAGGGTTCGGCAAGCCGGTTCGGTTCAGAGACGCGGTCTCCGCAGCCTACAGGCTGTCAATGTTTATCGGCATCGTCGTGGGAAGGCCGCAGAACGTAGAGCAGATAACAGTGGATGCTGGCGGAGGAGACGTCCAGCCGTTTCGCGTGTTTCCGAGCATGCCAGTCCGCTACACAAGCCCCGAGGGGCGCTTTGATCCCGGCCCCGCCGACGTACTTCTAGCGGGGATGGAACGCCCGGCTGAATTTGCTGAGGTGTTGAAGCACTGGCTCGCTACCGAAGACGAAATGGCAGCGCCCAGAGGCCGGCTGTGGGACTCTTTTAAGAAGCAAAACTTCTACGACGCCGACCGGATCATCGCGGCGGCCAACCTGTTTGACACCATTCCCGGATCGCACTACCCGAAGAAGACACAATTGCCGGCCGACATTCTTGATGCTGCTGAAAAGGCCAAGGCGCTTTTCCGACCGCTGCCGAATTCAGACGAACGGGAGTCGATGTTGAGGGAACTCTCGAATATCGAGCAGC
>JAUYMV010000735.1 GCA_030698645.1 Mesorhizobium sp. | reverse complement strand
GGCCGCGCGCGAGGCGGCCGCCGGGCTGGCCGGCAACGATGCCATTCGGTCGGTGCGCGACCGGCTCGAAGCGGTCATCCGGACGCGCGCGGCCGACGCGGTGATCTTCGGTGCCGGCGCGCCGAGACTGCCCAATACGGTCTTCTTCGCCATTCCCGACATCAAGGCCGAGACGGCGCAGATCGCCTTCGATCTGGCGGGCATCTCGCTGTCGGCGGGCTCGGCCTGCTCGTCCGGCAAGGTCGGCCCGAGCCATGTCCTGAAGGCGATGGGCCACGGAGCGCACGGCGGCGCGCTCAGGGTCTCCATCGGCGGCGACACGACGGAGGCCGATATCGCCGGTTTCGCCGCCGCCCTGGACGCTATCGTCGCGCGCCGGTCCGAGAGGACGAAGGCCGCTTAGGCAGGGGGCGGCGGGAGGCGCCGCCACGATGTGCGAATGCGCTGGAAAAGAACCCGGCGCCGCTGTATTCCGCAGCCGCACGCATTACATGAGGCGCACGCCTGTAAGCGGCGCCAGAGTTTGAAAACGGCCGGGCCTTGAACCCGGCATGGATGGAGAACGCCGATATGCCTGCCGTGCAGGAAACGATCGAGCAGGTCCGCAAGATTGATGTGGACCAGTACAAATACGGCTTCGAATCCTTCATCGAGATGGACAAGGCCCCGAAGGGGCTGAGCGAGGACATCGTCCGCTTCATCTCGGCCAAGAAGGGCGAACCGGAATGGATGCTCGAATGGCGCCTCGGCGCCTATCGGCGCTGGCTGACGCTCGAAGAGCCGACCTGGGCGCGCGTCCATTATCCGAAGATCGACTTCCAGGAGATCTATTTCTACGCCGCGCCGAAGAGCACACCGGGGCCGACGTCGCTCGACGAGGTCGATCCGGAACTGCTCAAGGTCTACGCCAAGCTCGGCATTCCGCTGAAGGAGCAGGAGATCCTGGCAGGCGTTCAGAAGCCTTCGGCGACCGACGATCTGGACGAGGCGAATGACAATGGCGCCGGAAACGCCGCCGCGCCGCGCCGCGTCGCGGTCGACGCCGTGTTCGATTCGGTTTCGGTGGTCACCACCTTCAAGGCGGAGCTGGCCAAGGCCGGCGTCATCTTCTGCTCGATTTCGGAGGCGATCCGCGAGCACCCCGAACTGGTGAAGAAGTATCTCGGCACCGTGGTGCCGACGACCGACAACTACTACGCGACGCTGAATTCGGCGGTCTTCACCGACGGTTCATTCGTCTTCGTGCCGAAGGGCGTGCGCTGCCCGATGGAGCTGTCGACCTATTTCCGCATTAACGAGAAGAACACCGGCCAGTTCGAGCGCACCCTGATCATCTGCGAGGAACAGGCCTACGTGTCCTATCTCGAGGGCTGCACCGCGCCGCAGCGCGACGAGAACCAGCTGCACGCGGCGGTCGTCGAACTCGTCGCGCTCGACGATGCCGAGATCAAGTATTCGACCGTGCAGAACTGGTACCCGGGCGATGCCGACGGCAAGGGCGGCATCTACAACTTCGTCACCAAGCGCGGCGATTGCCGCGGCGACCGTTCCAAGATTTCATGGACGCAGGTCGAGACCGGCTCGGCGATCACCTGGAAATACCCGTCCTGCATCCTGCGCGGCGACGATTCGCGCGGCGAGTTCTATTCGATCGCGGTTTCGAACGGCTACCAGCAGGTCGACAGCGGCACCAAGATGATCCATCTCGGCAAGAACACGTCGAGCCGGATCATCTCGAAGGGCATCTC
>JAUYMV010000734.1 GCA_030698645.1 Mesorhizobium sp. | reverse complement strand
ATTGCTGTCCGGCAAGTCCCGGAAAAGTTAAGGTTTCACTGTTGACGGATCGGGCCGCTTGGACTATAGCGGCCCGTCTCCCATCAGGAATTTGGCCAGACCGTCCGCAAGGATATTATCGCCGCATCGATCGGAACACCCGCAAGGGCCGGCCTCCACCGGACGCGGGTCACATCAAACAATGCCGGTTCAACCGGCCGACATGGAGAAGAAGATGGCACGTATCGCCGGCGTCAATATCCCGACCAACAAGCGCGTCGTTATCGCGTTGCAGTATATCCATGGCATCGGCGCGAAGTTCGCCGCCGAGATCGTCGCCAAGGTTGGCATCCCGGCCGAGCGCCGCTTCAACCAGCTGACCGACGCCGAGGTGCTGCAGATCCGCGAAGCGATCGACCGCGACTACCAGGTCGAAGGCGATCTGCGCCGCGAAGTCTCCATGAACATCAAGCGTCTGATGGATCTGGGCTGCTATCGCGGCCTGCGTCATCGCCGCTCGCTGCCGGTGCGCGGCCAGCGTACGCACACCAACGCCCGCACCCGCAAGGGTCCGGCCAAGGCGATTGCCGGCAAGAAGAAATAGGGCGAATGGCGAAATAGCGAATGGCGAGTGGGGCAAACCCCATTCGCCACTCGCCATTCGCCACTCACCTCAGGTGTAGCCGCTGGAACTACGGCGGCGTTTGAGATCAACAGGAAGGACTAAAATGGCCAAGGAAGCCGCACGCGTTCGCCGTCGCGAACGCAAGAACATCTCGACGGGCGTCGCGCACGTCAATTCGACCTTCAACAACACCATGATCACCATCACCGACGCGCAGGGCAACACGATCGCCTGGTCGTCGGCCGGCGCCCAGGGCTTCAAGGGTTCGCGCAAGTCGACCCCGTTCGCCGCCCAGATGGCCGCCGAGGACGTCGCCAAGAAGGCCCAGGAACACGGCATGCGCATGCTTGAGGTCGAGGTCTGCGGTCCCGGGTCCGGCCGCGAGTCGGCGCTGCGCGCGCTGCAGGCCGCCGGTTTCACGATCACCTCGATCCGTGACGTGACGCCGATCCCGCACAATGGCTGCCGCCCGCGCAAGAAGCGTCGCGTCTGATATTTTCACAATGAAGCCGACGGCGCTCTTCCGGGGCGCTGCGGCATTTTCCAGATCGCCTGCCACGATTGGATGGTGGCAGGGTAACGGAAGGACAAGAATATGATCCAGAAAAACTGGCAGGAACTGATCAAGCCGAACAAGATCGAGTTCTCGTCGAAGGGCAAGACTCTGACCAATCTGGTCGCCGAGCCGCTCGAGCGCGGCTATGGCCTGACGCTTGGCAACGCGCTGCGTCGCGTGCTCTTGTCGTCGCTGCGCGGCGCCGCCGTGACCGCGGTCCAGATCGACGGCGTGCTGCACGAGTTCTCCTCGATCGCCGGCGTGCGCGAGGACGTCACCGACATCGTGCTGAACATCAAGGAAATCGCCATCAAGATGGAAGGCGACGGCCCCAAGCGCATGGTCGTGCGCAAGCAGGGACCAGGCGCCGTTCTCGCCGGCGACATCCAGACGGTCGGCGACGTGGAGATCCTCAATCCGGACCACGTCATCTGCACGCTGGACGAGGGCGCGGAAATCCGCATGGAATTCACCGTCGACACCGGCAAGGGCTATGTCCCCGCCGACCGCAACCGCGCCGACGACGCGCCGATCGGCCTGATCCCGGTCGACAGCCTGTATTCGCCGGTCAAGAAGGTGTCCTACAAGGTCGAGAACACCCGCGAGGGCCAGGTTCTCGACTACGACAAGCTGACCATGTCGATCGAGACCGACGGTTCGATCACCGGCGAGGACGCCGTCGCGTTCGCGGCGCGCATCCTGCAGGACCAGCTCGGCCTGTTCGTCAATTTCGACGAGCCGCAGAAGGAACAGCCGGCCGAATCCGTCACCGAGCTCGCCTTCAACCCGGCGCTGCTGAAGAAGGTCGACGAACTCGAGCTTTCGGTGCGTTCGGCGAACTGCCTGAAGAACGACAACATCGTCTATATCGGCGACCTGATCCAGAAGACGGAGGCGGAGATGCTCCGCACGCCGAATTTCGGACGCAAGTCGCTGAACGAAATCAAGGAAGTGCTGGCCGCTATGGGTCTGCACCTCGGCATGGAAGTGGCTGACTGGCCGCCGGAAAATATCGAAGATCTCGCCAAGCGCTACGAAGACCAATATTAGGGGCGAATGGCGAATGGCGAATGGCGAATAGGGGATCCCCCATTCGCCACTTGCCATTTCGCCACTCGCTCTTGGAAACAACCGGGCCGAGCCCGCAACCTAGGAGATAAGCCATGCGCCATGGACGTTCCGGCCGCCGGCTGAACCGCACCGCCAGCCACCGCAAGGCCCTGTTCACGAACATGGCCGCCTCGCTCATCGAGCATGAGCAGATCCTGACCACGCTGCCCAAGGCCAAGGAGCTTCGCCCGATCGTGGAGAAGCTCGTGACGCTCGGCAAGCGCGGCGACCTGCACGCGCGCCGCCAGGCCGCGTCGCAGATCCAGTCGGACTTCGCCACCAAGCGCCTGTTCGACGAGATCGCTCCGCGCTACGCCACCCGCAATGGCGGCTACCTGCGCATCATGAAGGCGGGCTTCCGTCACGGCGACAACGCCGCGATGGCGGTCATCGAATTCGTCGAGCGCGACGTCTCCGCCAAGGGCGCCGCCGACCGCGCCCGCACCGAGGCCGAAGCCGCCAATTCCGACAGCGAAGCCGCGTAAGCGTCTCGCCCCTCACCGATCGACGAAAAGGGGCCTCGCGGCCCCTTTTTTATTGTGCTGCGTGGCGATGGCTGCGCCTCCCCGTGGATCGATTCCACCACCCTGGGCAGCCAACCCCTTCCCCCCATTCGCCATTCCCCATTCGCCATTCGCCCTCTATCCACCCCCTCCGCCGCCCACCCCATACTCCCGCGAC
>JAUYMV010000733.1 GCA_030698645.1 Mesorhizobium sp. | reverse complement strand
GCTGCTCGCCGCCCGACAGCAGATGCGGGTAGGATGCGGCATATTGTTCCATGCCGACGCGCGACAGCGCGATCATCGCCTCGCGCGACGCCTCGGCGCGCGACAGGGCGGTCAGGCCGAAGCGCACGTTCTCCAGGATCGTCAGGTGTGGAAACAGCGCGAAATCCTGGAAGACCAGTCCGATCGACCGGCGTTCCGGCGGCAGGAAGACATTCGGCCCGGCGATCTCCCGGTCGTTCAGCAGCACGCGGCCCGACGTCTGGCTCTCGATGCCGGCGGCGATCCGGAGCAGCGTCGTCTTGCCCGAGCCCGACGGCCCGAGCAGGCACAGCACCTCGCCCGGCTCCGCCGACAGCGTGATGTCGGACAGCGTCTCGCCATTGCCGGCGAAGGAATGCGCGATGTTCTCGAACGACAGCCGGGCGGCGAAGGTGACGCCGGCCGGAATCCGGGCCGCGGACTGCGCCATTTTCGTCATCGGGTGGGCGACCTCGATTTCACCGCGCGCCGGGGGCTCGCGGCGCGCTGTCCGTCAATCATCCCCGCCGCGGGGTGTCAACAGGCCGAGTTCCTCGAGGTCGATGTCGGTCAGTTCGTCCTCGTCCTCGGCCAGCTCGTCCGGATCGCCCATCGGCATCGGCACCTTGAAGTTGGACGGCATGCGCGCCGACAGGAGGCCGGCGCCCTTCAGCTCGTCCATGCCCGGCAGGTCGCGGATTTCCGACAGGTTGAAATGGTCGAGGAAGACCGGCGTCGTGCCATAGGTGACGGGGCGGCCCGGCGAGCGGCGCCGTCCGCGCATGCGCACCCAGCCGGTCTCCATCAGCAGGTCAAGCGTCCCCTTGGACGTCTCGACGCCGCGGATTTCCTCGATCTCGGCGCGCGTCGCCGGCTGGTGGTAGGCGACGATGGCGAGCACCTCGAGGGCGGCGCGCGACAGCTTCTTCTGCTGCACGGCGTCGCGGCTCATCAGGAAGGCGAGGTCGCCGGCCGTGCGGAAGGCATAGGCGTCGCCGATGCGCACCAGATTGACGCCGCGCTTCTCGTAGGCCCGCTCGACCTCCGCCATGACGGCCGCGACGTCGACACCGTCCGGCAGCCGCGTCGTCAGCGCCTTGGTCGAGACAGGTTC
>JAUYMV010000725.1 GCA_030698645.1 Mesorhizobium sp. | reverse complement strand
TGGGGGCTGGATTTCGCCATCGTCGGCTGGACGACCGACGATCTGCGCTTCCGCGTCATCCATGAAGGCGAGGAGGTCGCCAATCTGCCGATCAAGGATCTCGGCGACCAGGCGCCGGAATATGACCGGCCTTGGGCCGCGTCCGCCAAGCCCGCGCCTCTGGCCGAAAGCGACGTGCCGCAGGCGGATGTCGCGGACGCGCTGCTGAGGCTCGTCGGCTCGCCCAACCAGTCCAGCCGGCGCTGGGTCTGGGAGCAGTACGACACACTGATCCAGGGCAATTCGCTGCAACTGCCGGGCGGCGACGCCGGCGTCGTGCGCGTCGAGGGCCACGCCACCAAGGCGCTCGCATTCTCGTCGGACGTGACGCCGCGCTATTGCGAAGCCGACCCGTACGAGGGCGGCAAGCAGGCGGTCGCCGAATGCTGGCGCAACCTGACGGCGACCGGCGCGCTGCCGCTCGCCGCCACCGACAATCTCAACTTCGGCAACCCGGAGCGGCCCGAAATCATGGGCCAGCTCGTCGAGGCGGTGCGCGGCATCGGCGACGCCTGCCGGGCGCTGGAATTCCCGATCGTGTCGGGCAACGTCTCGCTCTACAACGAGACCAACGGCCAGGGCATCCTGCCGACGCCCACCATCGGCGGCGTCGGCCTCATCGACGACTGGGCGCGGATGGCGCGCATCGGCTTCGCAGCCGAAGGCGAGCGCATATTGCTCGTCGGCGCGCCGCCCGCCTGGGGCAGCCATCTCGGCCAGTCGATCTATCTGCGCGACATCCACGGCCGCGCCGACGGGCCGCCTCCCCCCGTCGACCTAGCGCATGAAAAGCTCGCCGGCGATTTCGTCCGCGCGTTGATCCGCGCCGGGGCGGTGACCGCCGTGCACGATGTCTCGGACGGCGGGCTGGCGCTGGCGCTGGCCGAAATGGCCATGGCGTCCGGCATCGGGGCCGAGGTCAACCTGCCCTACCCGACCGATCCGATCCCGGTCTGGTTCGGCGAGGACCAGGGACGCTATCTGGTGACCGTGCCGGCCGGCGACCCGACGCTGCTGCGCGACATCGTCGACGAGGCGGCGGAACTCGGCATCGCCACCCCCTGGATCGGCACGACGGGCGGCACGGAATTGAAACTCGCCGGGGGCCGTGCGATACCGGTGGCCACCTTGAAGGCGGCGCACGAGGCCTGGTTTCCGGGCTTCATGGGGAACTGAACGAGGTCGACGCAATGGCAATGGACCCGCACGACATCGAGCGGATGATCAAGGAAGGCATTCCCGACGCGGTCGTGACCATTCGCGATCTGGCGGGCGATGGCGATCATTACGCGGCCGAGGTCGTGGCCGAGAGCTTCCGTGGCAAGAGCCGCGTCCAGCAGCACCAGATGGTCTACCAGGCGCTGAAGGGCAACATGGGCGGCGTCCTGCACGCGCTCGCCTTGCAGACGAGCGCGCCGGAGTAAGGCGATGACGATCGGCGATTTCGTCAAGGGCGTCGTCAGCGATGTGCTCAACGACATGCTCCGGAAGACCACTAAGCGCCGGCGTCGGCGGACGCGCGCGCTGACGCCGACGGAGCGGCTGCGCAGGATCGAGCGGCTGCTGAAGCCGGC
>JAUYMV010000722.1 GCA_030698645.1 Mesorhizobium sp. | reverse complement strand
CGGTTGGCGAGCTGATGGAAAACCAGTATCGCATCGGCCTTTTGCGCATGGAGCGCGCGATCAAGGAGCGGATGTCTTCGGTCGAGATCGACACGGTGATGCCGCAAGACCTGATCAATGCCAAGCCTGCGGCGGCGGCGGTGCGCGAGTTCTTCGGCTCGTCGCAGCTTTCGCAGTTCATGGACCAGACGAATCCGCTTTCGGAAATCACGCACAAGCGCCGTCTCTCCGCGCTTGGGCCCGGCGGTCTGACGCGCGAGCGCGCCGGCTTCGAGGTGCGCGACGTGCATCCGACGCATTACGGCCGCATCTGCCCGATCGAGACGCCGGAAGGCCCGAACATCGGCCTGATCAACTCGCTCGCCACCTTCGCGCGGGTCAACAAATACGGCTTCATCGAGACGCCGTACCGCAAGATCGTCGACGGCAAGGTGACGCTCGACGTCACCTACCTGTCCGCTATGGAAGAGGCCAAGCACTACGTCGCGCAGGCCAACGCCGAACTCGGCAAGGACGGGGCGTTCGTCGACGAATTCGTCATCTGCCGGCATGCCGGCGAGGTGATGATGGCGCCGCGCGAGAATGTCGACCTGATGGACGTGTCGCCGAAGCAGCTCGTTTCGGTCGCAGCTGCCTTGATCCCGTTCCTCGAAAACGACGACGCCAACCGCGCCCTGATGGGCTCGAACATGCAGCGTCAGGCCGTGCCGCTGGTGCGCGCCGAGGCGCCGTTCGTCGGCACCGGCATGGAGCCGATCGTGGCGCGCGACTCGGGCGCCGCCATCGGCGCGCGGCGCACCGGCATCGTCGACCAGGTCGATGCGACGCGTATCGTCATCCGCGCGACGGAGGATCTCGAATCCGGCAAGTCCGGCGTCGACATCTATCGCCTGATGAAGTTCCAGCGCTCCAACCAGAACACCTGCATCAACCAGCGTCCGCTGGTGCGCATGGGCGATCTGGTCAACAAGGGCGACATCATCGCCGACGGCCCGTCGACGGACCTCGGCGACCTGGCGCTCGGCCGCAACGTGCTCGTCGCGTTCATGCCGTGGAACGGCTACAACTACGAGGATTCGATCCTGCTCTCCGAGCGCATCGTGTCGGATGACGTCTTCACCTCGATCCACATTGAGGAGTTCGAGGTCATGGCGCGCGACACCAAGCTCGGGCCCGAGGAAATCACGCGCGACATTCCGAACGTCTCGGAAGAGGCGCTGAAGAACCTCGACGAGGCCGGCATCGTTTACATCGGCGCGGAAGTGCAGCCGGGCGACATCCTGGTCGGCAAGATCACGCCGAAGGGCGAAAGCCCGATGACGCCGGAGGAGAAGCTGCTGCGCGCCATCTTCGGCGAAAAGGCGTCGGACGTGCGCGACACCTCGATGCGCATGCCTCCCGGCACCTACGGCACCGTCGTCGAAGTGCGCGTCTTCAACCGCCACGGCGTGGAGAAGGACGAGCGCGCGATGGCCATCGAGCGCGAGGAGATCGAACGCCTCGCCAAGGACCGCGACGACGAGCAGGCGATCCTCGACCGCAATGTCTACGGGCGCCTGTCCGTGATGCTCGCGGGCAAGGAAGCCATAGCCGGGCCGAAGGGCTTCAAGAAGGGCAGCGTCGTCGCCAAGGACATGCTCGGCGAGTATCCGCGTTCGCAGTGGTGGCAGTTCGCCGTCGAGGACGAGAAGATGCAGGCCGAGATCGAGGCGCTGCGCGGCCAGTACGACGAATCCAAGAAGGCGCTCGAGCAGCGCTTCATGGACAAGGTCGAGAAGGTGCAGCGCGGCGACGAGATGCCTCCCGGCGTGATGAAGATGGTCAAGGTCTTCGTCGCCGTGAAGCGCAAGATCCAGCCGGGCGACAAGATGGCCGGCCGTCATGGCAACAAGGGCGTCGTGTCGCGTATCGTGCCGGTGGAAGACATGCCGTTCCTGGCTGACGGAACGCATGCCGACATCGTGCTCAATCCACTGGGCGTGCCGTCGCGCATGAACGTCGGCCAGATCCTGGAGACGCATCTGGGCTGGGCCTGCGCGGGCATGGGCCGCAAGATCGGCGAGCTGATCGAGGCGTACAAGCAGGGTGGCGACATCAAGCCGCTGCGCGCCACGATCGAGAAGCTGATCCCGGACAACGACCGCAACGAGCCGGTGCGCCAGTACGACGACGCGTCGATCCTGCTCTTGGGCGACCAGATGAAGCGCGGCGTGTCGATCGCCACGCCGGTGTTCGACGGCGCCAACGAGGCCAACATCAATGCGATGCTGACCGACGCCGGCCTGCACACCAGCGGACAGTCGACGCTCTATGACGGCCGCACGGGCGAGGCTTTCGACCGCCAGGTGACGATGGGCTACATCTACATGCTCAAGCTGCACCACCTGGTGGACGACAAGATCCACGCGCGTTCGATCGGACCCTACTCGCTCGTGACCCAGCAGCCGCTGGGCGGCAAGGCGCAGTTCGGCGGCCAGCGCTTCGGCGAGATGGAGGTCTGGGCTCTGGAGGCCTACGGCGCCGCCTACACGCTGCAGGAGATGCTGACGGTCAAGTCCGACGACGTGGCCGGACGCACCAAGGTCTACGAGGCGATCGTGCGCGGCGACGACACGTTCGAGGCGGGCATCCCGGAGAGCTTCAACGTTCTCGTCAAGGAAATGCGCTCGCTCGGCCTCAATGTGGAGCTCGAGGATTCACGGGTCGACGACACCGTCCGGCTGCCCGACGCGGCCGAATAGGAACAAGCGGCGCGCCGGGGACGAGCATCCCCGGCGCGGCCGAACCGATTGATGCGGCGGCAGCGGTTCCGCCAGACCGAGGGGCACATTCGCCCCATGCAGATACCAGCGGGATCTCGATCCCCATAAGGAGAACGGCATGAACCAAGAGGTCATGAATCTCTTCAATACCCAGGCCCCGGCGCAGGTGTTCGATTCCATCCGGATTTCGCTCGCGTCGCCCGAAAAGATCCTTTCGTGGTCGTTCGGCGAGATCAAGAAGCCGGA
>JAUYMV010000714.1 GCA_030698645.1 Mesorhizobium sp. | reverse complement strand
CTGGCCGACGGTCCAGACCTTCTGGTTGACGTTGTCGGGCATGGCGACCGGACCGATCACCGTGTCGAAGGTGCCGCTGCGGATCGCTTCGATGACGGCCGCCTTGTCGAGGCTGCCTGCCTTCTCGATCGCCTGGCCGAGGATCTGCAGGCCGGCATAGGTCGTGGCGGACGCCCAGTAGTCCGGATCGACGCCCGTGACTTCCTTCGACTTGGCGAAGAAGGCCTTGATCTTCTCGTCGTTGGAGTTGACGCCGCCGATGCCCATCACGCCGTTGGCCGCTTCCTTGAACCGGCCCGCGAAGGCCGGGAAGGCGGTTCCGACGCCGGTGTAGAAGGCGCCGACGTTGAGGCCCTGCACCTGCGCCTGCTCGGTCAGCGCAAAGGTGTCGGGCGGATAGGAGAAGGCGACGAAGGCGTCCGGCGAGACGGCCTTGGCGCCGCTGATGACGGGCGCCAGATCCTGCGTGCCGAGCGGATAGGACGTCTCGTAGACGATCTCGAAGCCGGCGGAGGCGAGTTGCGGCTTCGCCGCGCCAATCAGTTCGAGGCCGAAGGCGTCGGCGACGTTGACCAGCGCGACCTTGTTGCCGATGTCGCCCTTGTCCTTGAGCTTGGTCAGCGCCTCGACGACGCCGTGCGCGAGCTGCGTCGACGTGCCGAGCATCCAGAACGAGTTCGGCCAGCGCTTGGCGAATTCCGCGACGCCGTCGGTGGCCGCGGTGGTCGCGATGTGCGGATAGCCGTATTTGGCGATCATCGGCGCCGTCGCGATGTTGAGGCCGGTCGCATAGGGGGCGACCAGGAAGTCGACCTTGTCGACGGTGGCGAGACGCTGGATGTTCTTGATCGCCTCCTCGCCGTTCGTCTTGTCGTCATATTCGACGAGTTCGAGCTTCATCTGCTTGTCGCCGACCTTGAGGCCGCCGGCGTCGTTGATCTCCTTCATCCAGAGCTGGATGTTCGGCCAGTGCGTGACCGCGGCGCCGCCGGCGAGCGGGCCGGATTTCGGCGCGCTGGCGCCGATCTTGATCGTGTCCTGGGCAAGCGCGGGCGCGCTGGCCAGTGCGAGTGTCGCCGCCGAGGCGGCGAGTGCGATGAAAGTACGTCTCAGCATGGTATCCTCCCTGTTAGCCGAACTGTTCGGTTTGTGGTTCCGTCTCCTCTCCGCCGACGTTTCTGCCGTCAGGCGAAGTGGATGGTCTTGGTCTCGAGATAGTTGTCGAGCCCTTCCGGCCCGCCCTCGCGGCCCATGCCCGACTGCTTGTAGCCGCCGAACGGGTGCTTGGGATCGACGATCATCCCGTTGATCGTGACGCTTCCGGTCCGCATCGCCCGCGCAAAGCGGTAGCCGCGGTCCGGATCGGCGGTGTAGACGGCGCCTGACAGGCCGAACTGCGAATTGTTCGCCTTGTCGATCGCGTCCGCCTCGTCGCGGTAGGTGAGCACCGACACGACCGGGCCGAAGATTTCCTCCTGGACGATCTTCATGTGCGGCGTGACGTCGGTGAACACCGTCGGCTCGACATAGAAACCCCGGTCGAAACCCTTGGGCCGGCCGCCGCCGCAGGCGACGCGCGCGCCCTCCGCGCGGCCCGTCGCGATGTAGCCCTCCACGCGCTGGCGCTGGCGCGCCATGGTGAGCGGTCCCATCTGGGTCGTCGGGTCCATCGGATCGCCGACCTTGATGCCGGAGACCGCGCCCACATAGAGGTCGAGAAACTCCTTCTCGCGCCGCTCCGGCACCAGGATGCGGGTCAGCGAAAAGCAGACCTGGCCGGTGATCGGCATCGAGTAGACCATCAGGCTCGGCAGCGCCTGTTTGAAGTCGGCATCGTCGAGCAAGACCGCCGCCGACTTGCCGCCAAGTTCGAGCGAGACGCGCGCCAGCCGCTCGGCGCAGACCGCGGCGATATGCTTCCCCGCGGCCGTCGAGCCGGTGAAGGCGACCTTGTCGATGCCCTTGTGGCGGACGAGATAGTCGCCGCCCTCGCGGCCCGCCGGCACGATGTTGAACACGCCCGCCGGCAGGCCTGCCCGCTCGATGCATTCGGCGAGGATGTAGGCTTCGAGCGGCGTCTCCGGCGATGGCTTGGCGACCATGGTGCAGCCTGCCGCCAGACCCGCGGCG
>JAUYMV010000705.1 GCA_030698645.1 Mesorhizobium sp. | reverse complement strand
TCCGGGCATCGTGCGCGTTTGAACATGGGCGACTGCTTCTCCTACGCGCTGGCCAAATCGCGAAACCTTCCGCTGCTGTTCAAGGGCGACGATTTCATTCATACCGACATCGAACCGGCCCTGAAGCCGGGTTGAGGCGCGAGCATGACCCAGAACCTTTCCGGCAAGCGCATCCTGCTGATCATCGGCGGCGGCATCGCGGCCTACAAGAGCCTCGACCTGATCCGCCGGCTGCGCGAGCGCGGCGCGGCCGTGCGCTGCGTGATGACGCAGGCAGCCCAGCATTTCGTCACGCCGCTCGCCGCTGGCGCCCTGTCGGCCGACCATGTCTTCACCGACCTCTTCGACCGCCAGGACGAGCAGGACGTCGGCCATATCCGTCTGGCGCGCGCGTGCGACCTGATCGTCGTCGCGCCGGCGACCGCCGACCTGATGGCGAAGGCGGCGAACGGACTTGCCAACGATCTCGCCTCCGCCGTGCTGCTGGCGACCGACAGGCCGGTGCTGATGGCGCCGGCGATGAACCCGGCCATGTGGTCGCACCCGGCGACCGTGCGCAACCGCGCCACGCTTTCCGCCGACGGCGTGCATCTCGTCGGGCCGAACCGGGGCGAGATGGCCGAGAGCGGCGAGGCGGGCGAGGGCCGCATGGCCGAGCCGCTGGAGATCGCGGCCGCCGTCGCCGCGCTGCTCGACACCGGCCCGAAACCGCTCGCGGGGCGAAAAATCATCGTCACCTCGGGTCCGACGCAGGAGCCGATCGACCCGGTGCGCTACATCGCCAACCGCTCGTCGGGCAAGCAGGGCCACGCCATTGCGGCGGCGCTGGCCCGCCTCGGCGCCGACGTGCGGCTCGTCTCGGGCCCGGTTGCGATCCCCGACCCTGCCGGCGTCGCGGTCACCCATGTCGAGACCGCGCGGCAGATGCGGGACGCCGTCGAGGCGCTGTTGCCGGCCGACGCCGCCATCTTCGTCGCCGCCGTCGCCGACTGGCGCGCCGACACCGAAGCCGGCGAAAAAATCAAGAAGGCCGCCGCCGACGGCCCGCCGACGCTGAGGATGGTCGAGAATCCGGACATCCTGGCCGGCATCGGCCATCACAAGCGGCGGCCCTGGCTGGTGGTCGGCTTCGCCGCCGAGACGCAGAACCTGCTCGCCAACGCCGCCGCCAAGCTGAAGAAGAAGGGCGCCGATTTCATCGTCGCCAACGACGTCTCGCTGGACAGCGGCGTCGGCGCCAGGGGTGTCATGGGCGGCGACCGCAACCGCGTCCGGATCGTCTCGAAGGCGGGCGTCGACGAATGGCCGGAGATGAGCAAGGACGAGGTCGCGGCCCGTCTCGCCGCGCTCGTCGCCGAGCGCCTGAAGACGATCGCGGTCTGAGGTGAGCCAGGAAAACGTCCCGGTCATCGAAACGCCCCGCCTGATCCTGCGCGCGCTGACGCCTGACGATTTCGAGGCGCACGCCGCGATGTGGGCCGATCCGGTCGTCACCCGCTACATCGGCGGCGTGCCGCAGACGCGCGAACAGTCCTGGATACGCCTCCTGCGCCACATCGGCATGTGGCAGGCGATGGGCTTCGGTTTCTGGGCGGTCACCGACCGGCGGACCGGCCGGCTGCTCGGCGAGGCCGGCTTCCACGACCTGAAGCGCGCCGTCGTCCCGAGCATCGAGGGTACGATGGAGACGGGCTGGGGCTTCGTGCCGGACGTGCATGGGCAAGGCATCGCGACCGAAGCGGTTTCGGCGGTCCTCGCCTGGGGCGACGAGAGCAGGCCGAGCCTGCGCAAGACCTGCCTGATCAGCCCGGAAAACACCGCATCCATTCGCGTGGCCGAAAGGCACGGCTTTTGCGAATTCGCGCGCATGACCTATCACGACGCGCCGACCATCCTGTTCGAGCGCGGCCCGAGCGCGCAGATAGAAGCCGGCTAATATCCCTTCGGCGGCACGAACAGGCAGATGGTGCGGCCGGCGTCGATGCCTGCCTGGTGGGCGCACCAATGGTAGAGCCCGTCGGGCGAATCCTTCACCCGCTTGTCGGCATAGCCGACGATTTCCCCCGTGCCGTGGACGACATAGCCTTCCGGGCGCTCGCTGATGGCCTTCGCCGCCATCGACTTGCAGTCATGGTTGGCGCAGCAGGAGAAGGGATACTTCCAGCCGGTCGGCGATTCGTGCGCCCTGGCCGGCAATGCGGCAAGCAGCGAGGCCGACAGCGCGCAAAATGCCAGGGCCTGCGCGCGAGGCGATGTGTCTTCGAGGTGGAACATGACCGGTTTCCTTGTGCGGTCGCTCCCCCCGGGGCGGTTCAATTCATGCGAATGGGGTGACGCAACGAAATCGTGCACGGGAACGAGGGCAAGGCATTCTGAAAAGGATTGGGCGGGCCGCCGCCCTATCGACAGGTAACGCAGCGCAATCGGTTCGGTTCCCTGCGCCGGACGGAATGTTCAAGCGGTCGATCTGGCGACGGCGCGGGGGCGGCGGTCAGTCCGGGTTAGCGATGGCTTGCTGTCCGGGCAATGGCGGCGGCAGGGCCTTGCCCTGCGCCGCGAGATGCTGGCGCAGCAGCCGGACATTGATGTTGTTGGCCTTGAAGAACAGGTCGAACAGGCTTCCGACCAGCGGCACCGAACCGACGACCACGTCGATCAGCACATTGCCCGCCATCTGCAGGACGAGCTGTCTCGGCGCGCCGAGCCTGTGCGCCTTGTGGACGACATAGGCCGAGATGACGCCCGTCGCGACGTCCCCGACCACCGGCACGAGGCTCGCCAACGCATCGACCCCGAAACGGATGCCGAGGACGGGAATCCGCCACTTCGAATCGAGCAGGAACGCCAGGTCGGCGAGCTCCGGAAAATCGTCGCCGACCCCGACCGCGGTGCGCGCGGCAGCCTCCTTGCTGCTCGTCTTCGGCGTCATTTTCTGAACACGACCGGGCTACGCGGCCTTCGGCTTCTGGTGCAGGACGGTGAGCTTCGACCTATCGACGCTCCGCTCGGCATGCCAGAGGTCGTACGCCTGCTGCATGCGGATCCAGATGCCCGGCCCGTTGCCCAGCACATGACCGAGCTTGACCGCCATTTCGGCGGTGACCGCATGCTTCTCCGTCAGCAGTCCATGCAGCATCTGCCGTGAAATGCCGAGCGCCGCGGCGAACTCGGCCTTGGTCATGTTCAACGCGGGGAAAACGTCTTCCCGTATGATCTCGGCCGGGTGAATCGGGGGCCGATTGGGGTCGCGGATACTATAGGTCTTGGCCATGACGCGTACCTTCAGTGGTAGTCACGAGAACGTCACGCACCAATTGCCATTCACGTGAACCGACCAGCGTTCCGGGCGCTCGCCCGAAAGCTTGTGAAAATCGAAACCCGGCTGGTTGAAGTCCTCCGGTCCGATAGCCCGTTCCAGCATGGTCAGAATGCGCTCGATCTTCCGCACATGCTGCGGGTTCAAGCCACGGGAATCGCTCTTCTCCCAGAAGCGCTTCAAAGCCTTATTGCGAAAGCTCGATATCACATCGAATCCAATTCGATTTGTTGGGCGCAGCAACAATCCGGAAAGGGGCAGGATTCGAGTTTCTTATACCTTCATGCGGTGTCCGCCGTCAAGCGCCGCTTTACACTTCTACGCCGCCTCGCGCACCTGGTAGTCCTTGATCCCCGCGAAGCGGATCGCCTTCCAGCGTTCGGCTTCGTAGTTCAGCGAGAACTCGTGCTGGGCGAGGAAGACCGGGTCGCCGTCGAGGTCGCGCGCGATGTCGCCGCGATGCGCCTCGACGAAGCGGTTGAGCTCGACCGGGCTGTCGGCGTCGATCCAGCGGCAGACCGTGAAGCGCGCCATTTCGAACTCGACCGGCAGCGTGTATTCCGCCGACAGCCGCTCCTTCAGTACGTCGAGCTGCAGCGCGCCGACGACGCCGACGATCGCCGGCGAACCGTCCTCTGGCGAGAACAGCTGCACGACGCCCTCCTCGGCCATCTGCTGCAGCGCCTCCTTCAGCTTCTTGGCCTTCATCGGGTCGCCGAGGCGGACGCGGCGCAGGATTTCCGGCGCGAAGTTGGGCACGCCCTTGAACCGGATCTCCTCGCCCTCGGTCAGCGTGTCGCCGATGCGAAGCGTGCCGTGGTTCGGGATGCCCACCACATCGCCGGCAAAGGCCTCGTCGGCGGTGACGCGGGTGCGCGCGAAGAAGAACTGCGGCGCCGACAGGCTCATCGGCTTGCCGGTGCGCACCAGCTTGACCTTCATGCCGCGCTCCAGCGTGCCCGAGCAGACGCGGACGAAGGCGATGCGGTCGCGGTGGTTGGGGTCCATGTTGGCCTGGATCTTGAAGACGAAGGCGGTGAGGTCTTCTTCCGTCGCCTCGACGCGGCGTGTGTCGGCCTCCTGCGCGCGCGGCGGCGGCGCGAACAGGCCGAGCGCCTCGATCAAATCGCGCACGCCGTAATTGCGCAGCGCCGAGCCGAAATAGACCGGCGTCAGATGGCCTTCGCGAAAGGCGTCCTCGTCGAACGGGCGGCAGGCGCCGCGCGCGAGATCCAGCTCCTCGATGAAGGCCTCGCGCTCGTTCTCCGGCAAGAGGCCGGCGACGCGATTGGAATCGGGCCCGTTGACCTTCGTGCGCTCGACCTCGGCGTCGCCGTGGCGCACCGCGTTCTGCGCCAGGTGATAGGTGCCGGAGAAGCTTTTTCCCCGGCCGATCGGCCAGGTGATCGGCGCGGTGTCCAGCGCCAGCTTCTGCTCGATCTCGTCGAGGATGTCGAACGGGTCGCGGCTCTCGCGGTCCATCTTGTTGATGAAGGTGACGATCGGGATGTCGCGCATGCGGCACACCTCGAACAGCTTCAGCGTGCGCGGCTCGATGCCCTTGGCGGCGTCGATCACCATGACGGCCGAATCGACCGCCGACAGCGTGCGGTAGGTGTCGTCGGCGAAATCCTCGTGGCCCGGCGTGTCGAGCAGGTTGAAGACGTTGCCGCCATATTCGAAGGTCATCACCGAGGTGACCACCGAGATGCCGCGCTCGCGCTCGATCTTCATCCAGTCGGAGCGCGTGTTCATGCGGTCCTTCTTGGCCTTGACCTCGCCGGCAAGCTGGATGGCGCCGCCGAATAAGAGCAGCTTTTCGGTCAGCGTCGTCTTGCCCGCGTCCGGATGCGCGATGATTGCGAAGGTGCGGCGGCGCGCCACCTCGTCCTTGATCGTTTCGGCCATGTCATGAGGTTCCGTTTGAAGTCGCGGCTTTTACCAGCGACGGGCGAGGCTGTCGAACGGGAATTGGCAGCAGCAGCAAGTCCTCTCCAACTGGCCAGTCGACAGATGTGCTTCGCAAAGCTATGCCGCCTCCAGCAAGGAACACGCTGATGCCTTTCCGACATTCCGGTCCTGACACGGGCAGCCCCGCCGCGGCCGTCGCCAAACGCTTCGTCCGCCGTCCCGGTATGCGCCCTTGAGCGCGCGGGCGGCGGCCTTCGCGCTGATGGCCGGCAATTTCATCATCGGCCTGTCGATCATCGCGCCGGCCGGCATCATCGCTCCGCTCGCCGCCGATCTCGCCATTCCCGTCACGCAGGCGGCGCTGGTCATCACCATCGGCGCCATCGTGCTCTGCCTCGGCTCCCCGCTCGCCGCCTGGGGCGCCAGCACAGTCGACCGGCGCACACTCTTGTCCGCGGCGCTCGCCATGCTGGCCCTCTGCCACGCCGCGTCCGCCTTCGCGCCCGATTTCACGACCGTGCTCGCCATTCGCATCGTCGCGATGGGCTTTGCCTGCGTGTTCACGCCGCAGGCGGCGAGCGCCATCGCCATGCTGGTGCCGGAACGCGAGCGGCCGGGCGCCATTTCCTTCGTGTTCCTCGGCTGGTCGCTTTCCGCTGCCGCCGGGCTGCCGCTGGTCGCCTGGTCCGCGGCGGAGTTCGGCTGGCGCAGCGTCCATCTCGGCCTCGCCGTCGGCGGCGCGCTGGCCGCGGGCCTCGTCGCCCTGTCGCTGCCGTCCGGCCTGCGCGGCGGGGCCATGTCGCTTGCCAGCTGGGGCGGCCTGTTCCGCACGCCGATGATCCTCGTCCTGCTGGCCGCGACCATCCTCTCCTCCGCCGGTCAGTTCCTCATCTTCACCTTCTTCGGCCCGCTCCTCGCCATCACCATCGGCGCGACCCCCGCGCAGGTCGCCGCGTGCTTCGCGGTCTTCGGCATCGCCGGCTTCCTCGGCAATGTCGCCGCCTCGCGCGTCGTCGGCCGGCTCGGCGCGCTGCGCACCTCGCTCGTGTTCTTCTCGTCGATGGTGGTCGGCGCCACGCTGTGGGCCATCGGCGGCTCGCTGGCCATGGTGCTGGTGGCGTCCGCCGTCTGGGGCGCCGGCTTCGCGGCGTCCAATTCGATGCAGCAGGCGCGCCTCGCCGCCGCCGCCCCGGCGCTGGCCGGCGCCGCCATCGCGCTCAACTCGTCCTCGATCTATATCGGCCAGGCGACCGGGTCGGCGCTTGGCGGCGTCATGTTCGGCGCCGGCCTCTACCAGGCGATGGGCCTGGCCTCCGCAGCCCTTCTCGCGCTTACCGTCCTGCTCGTCTATTGGAGCGGCCGGCTCGGCCGCGCGGCGGCGCGCTGACCTCGTCCAGCCCGGCAACCCTTAGGCGGAATGCGTTCCGCAGGCCGCGCGAAACAGCGTGACGATCGCCTCGACATCGCGCGCGGTCGACCATGCGCCATCCGGCGCCAGCACGAAACGCGCCGCGAGGTAGGACAGGTTCTGGCTGTAGAACAGGCCGGCCAGCGCGGCCGGGCTGTGCGCGGCCGAGATCTGCCGGTTCGCCTGCATCCGCGCCAGATGGGCGGCGAAGGGCTCGAACACGCCGGCCCGCCAGCGCGCGCCGTAGCGGCTGCGAAAGCCGTCGTCGCGCAACAGCTCGCCGAACAGCACGCGGTAGTTCTGCGGCGTTCGCACGGCTGCCTCGATGCGCTCGGTCAGGAAGGCGCGGTGCCAGTCGGTCAGTTCGTCCCGGCTGAACGGACGCGGATCGCCGATGCGGGCGAAGCTCGCCTCGCGCAGCATGTCGATCGAGACCTTCTCGACGACCGCCTGCACCAGCCCCTCCTTGGAGCCGAAATGCTTGAACAGGGTGCGCTCCGTCGTCCCGGCGGACAGCGCGATCTCGCGCGTCGTGGACGAGTCGACGCCGCGTTCGGCGAAACGCGCCAGCGCCGAAGCGATGATCGCGCCGCGCAGTTGCGGAGATGGCTTGCGGCCGGGCCGGCCGCGCATCTCGGCTTGGGCCCGGTCGGGATGGTCGGGGGGATTCGTCATGTCGGTCCTTTGTAGCGTGTCCGCTTTACAATTAAATCCAACGCGCGTATAGGAGTGATATGTAAAGCGAATGCACTACATATAGCCGATCCTCCAACACGCCACGGACCCTGCCATGTCGCTCGCCTTCGAAACCGCCGACGACCCGATCGCCTGCCCGCCGGTCTATACCGGTCTGCCCGCCGCGCTCGACCTGCCCTTCGCGCTGAAGCCGGTCTCCTCCGCCGACAGCGGCGTCGAGATCCTGCCCGGCGGCCGCGTGAAATACTGGATCCGCCACGACGTGGTGCGCGGCGTGACGCCGCGCATGCTCGACTGGTGGTTCCGTAACCTCGAGGGCGACATCGTCTTCGGCGGCCGGCGCTACAACCGCTACCGCTTCTGGCATCCGGGCGACCATGTCCATGCGAGCTATGCGAAGCGGCTGCCCGACGGCAGCATCGGACCGGGCGCGCGCATCCGGCTGATCGAGGTGCTCGGCCGCAACCCGCGCTTCCTGGTCGATACCGTGACGCATATCGAGCGCCTCGACGAGGGCGGCTACATCCACAAACCGGAGTTCCACGGCCGCACCGGCGTCGCGCGCATGGAATACAGCTTTGCCCGCGTGCCGGGCGGCACGCTCTACGAGAACTGCCTGATCGTCGGCGCGCAATCGCCCTGGCTGCGGCCGATCAATCCGCTCGTCGCGCGATTCGGCTTCCCGCGCGAACAGGGCGCGGCCTGGCTGCGCCACAACATCGAGGAGGTCGGAATGTTCGAGAACTTCCTGCCGGCGCTCTACCGCCAGGAGACCGGACGCGCAGAATAGACCGGCGGCGCCCTCAGCACCAGCCTTCCTTCTTGCCCGTCCAGGCCCGCGCAAGACCCTCGTCGACCAGCATCCGGCCGGCCTCGCCGGCGCCGACTCGGACATGCGCCAGCGTCCGGCCGTATTTGTCCTTGCCGGTGCGCTCCAGCGTGATGGCGGCGCCGGAGAGGATGTCGCGCAGGCGGCGCGTCGCCTCGGCGGCGCGGGTCTTCTCGCTGCGGCATTTGCCTTTGATTTCCGGGGCGTCGATCCCGGCGATGCGGATCTTCTCGCCGTCGAGCCAGAACGTATCGCCATCGACGACGCAGGTGACGTGCGCGCCGCCGCCGCAGATCGGCACGATGCGCGCCGTTGGGCGCGGAATGGCGCCGACGATGGTCCGGTCGGGCGCCTTGTCGGGGACAGCGCCCTCGCCATTGCGCGCCGGGGCCGGGCCGGGGCGGCTTCCCGTGTCGCGCGGCTGCGCCTTCAGCGGGATCACGCGGACGACGTTGCGCGGCGGATCGCGGTCGGGCTTG
>JAUYMV010000704.1 GCA_030698645.1 Mesorhizobium sp. | reverse complement strand
AGATATTGCTGGTATCGTTCCTCGTCCAGCCAGCCTGTCACCTGGATGCCGCCGCCGCTGGCCTTTGCCCGATCGGCGATATCGCGTCCGTAAGCGCTCCTTTCGTTCGCGCCCGCGAAGACCAGCTTGCAGGCCGCGTCGCGAGCCAGCGGCGAGCTCAGCCACGCGTCGAGGAGCCGGTGGTTGAGCTTGGTCGTCCCGAGCACGCCGAAACTGCAGACCACGAAATCGTCCGCGCCGAAGCCGAGCGCGCGCCGCGCCTCGTCGCGGCTAAATCCATCCTGCGCCGCGCGCATGTGCGGGACGACCGCCATCCGGCGCCAGGCTTCCGCGCCGTGCCAGTGGCGCGCCAGCGATCGCGTGCTCTCGGAGTGCACGATCACGCCAGTCGCGTTTTCCTGCACGCTCCCGCTGCAGGGATATGTCCAGATGACGTCTTCGGCATGTTTGGAGAGAAGGCATTCCGCGGCGGCCGCGTAGCCATGCGACGCGTGGAGCTCCTCCAGCCAGAAGCCGGGCGCCGCCACCCACGGGCGATCCATCCTCGATACGATGCCCGACAGGAAGAAATCGTGCAGCACGACCACTCCGGGATGCGCCTCGAGCAGCGCGAACATATGCCTGTGGTATCCGGAATTTCCGAACTGGTAGAGGATCCGGTCGTAGCTGCGCGCATTGGCGGAAAACCACTTCGCGTCGCGCACCCGCATGCCGTCCCGCCACGCCCCCGGCGCCACGCGCCGCTGGTCGACGACGAGGTCGATCTCGTAGTGGGAGGCGAGCGCCGGCAGCAGCTCCGCGCTGTAGAAGCTGATCCCGCTGCGTTCGGGTGGCAGCGGTGAGACGAAGGCGAGACGCGGTCGGCTTGCCGCGGCGGATTTTGGCGCGCGGGGTTGAACGCTGTCGATCGCGGCCGCGAGCCTGGCGCGCAACACCTCCGGAGATTGCGCCGGGATTGTCGTCGACGGGCCCGGCCCGTCCAGCGCCCCGGCGCGCGCCGCCGCGCCGGGCTCGGCGACGAACTGCCCGGTCTCCGCCGCCTGGGCGTCATGGACGAAGACCAGGGTCGGGTGATCGTGCAGCAGGCCATTGCTGAAGACGCCCTCAAGCGCGGTGAACGCCGTCGACAGCGGCACGACGACCACGTCCGGATCGAGGCTCGCCAGAAGTCCCTCGCGGATCAGTTGCGCGGAGCGGTGCTGCCATGTCCCTCCCAGCGGCCTTGGGTCGAACGGCTCGACGCCGTACCAGGAGCGGATGTTCGGTGCGGGCAGGACGCGGCTGAAATCCGCGCGTATCCTGGCTGTTCGGGCGCTCGCGCGCCCGCCGAGGATGAGGAAGACCTCATGCGTCCTCCATTCATCGGCAAGTTCGACGAGCATCTTCGAGAGATGCTCGAACGATTCGCCGTTAAGTCCCGGAGACTGCAGGATCTGGCCGTCGATGACGATCCGCATCAACCTGTTTCGGCCTTTCGCGTCGCCTGGAGCCGGGCGGCGAGCCGTTCTGCCCGAGTCGAGAGTTCGGGCATGAGCGCTGGATTTCCCGGAATGCGCAGCAAACGCTCCGTGGCCTCGGTCAATTCGTCGGACAGTGTGTCGAGGAAAGCCTTCTTGTCCAGCCCGACGGGGATCGCCGGCAGGATCTCGACCGTGATGACGCCCGGATAGCGCAGCCACGATCTGTGTTGCCAGTAGCGACCGGAATTGTGCGCGATCGGCACGCAGGGAAGCTGGAGCTTTTCATAGAGGGCCGCGACGCCGCGCCGGAAGACCGGCATGGCGTCGATCCCGGTCCGGGTTCCCGGCGGAAAGATCAGGATGCTGCGACCGCGATCGGCCTGCTCCACCGCGTCTGCGATTGAGTTGCGGATGCCATCGAGATCGCCTGTCCGGTAGGCCGGTATGTAGCCGTTCTTCCGCGCGATCGCGCCGACCAGCGGATAGTGGAAAAGTTCTTCCTTCACGACGAAGGACGGATTCGACAGGATCAGGATGAAGAACAGGTTTTCCCAGGTCGACTGGTGCGCCGAAGCCAGAAGCACCGGGCCCGCGGGCAGGTGCTCGGCGCCTTTGACCTCGTAGCTCAGCCCGCAGATCCACTTGAGCAGGAACAGGATGCCGCGGAGATAGGCGTTCAGGACCGGCAATCCGTGGCGGCGCGGCAGCAGTACCGCCGGGACCGTGAACAGGAACACGCCGGACAGGGCGAGCGCGGCGACGTAGTATGCGCTGTTCCTGATGATGAGGAGAGTGCGGGACTGCGCCATTTGTACCTGCCGGGAGACCACGGCGTTCTTCAATGACCGTCCCGGCGAGTCAACATCTATCTGGCGGCGCGTGATGCCGGAAGCCTACATTGTGGAATTTTTCGTGTCCGGCATGGGCTATTGAGATGGCAGGGGAACAGCAGTAAGGGTCTTGCCGTGAAGATAAAGCATTTACGGGGCATATGGTGACGACACGAGACCTTTCAGGCGCGCCAGAGATGATGGCGAAGATCATCGAGATCGTCGCAGCCGAAGCGATGATCGACAGTGACAAGCTCGCACCGGACACGCTGCTGCAGGACCTGGACATCCAGTCCGCCGATTACGTGATGATCCTGATGGCGATCGAGGAGAAGTTCGGCGTCTACATCTCCGTCGACAGCGAACTGTCGGACGCCAGGACGGTGGGAGATCTGATGCAGATCGTCGCATCAAAGATCAAGATCGCGTCGGACGGGGAAACTGTTTGAACCGTGTGGTCATCACCGGGATGGGCGCGGTGTCGGCCTGCGGCCTCGGCGTGGACAGTCTATGGGCCGCCGCGCGCGACGGCATCTCCGGCGTCGGCCCGATCGAATTCCCAAAGCTGCCCAGGCAGCAGGTCAAGCGTGCCGCGACGATCGCGCCGGAGCTTTCCACCGCCATCTGGCAGGGCGGCAAGCCGCGCCTGCAGGACAGGGTGACCGCGATCGCCCTCACGGCAGCGCGCGAGGCCGTCGCCCAATCCGGACTGGCGCCTGAGGATTTCGGCGCCGATTGCGGCGTCATCGTCGGTTCCGGCTACGGCGGCGCCGAGACGCTCGACCGCAACATGTTCGATTTTGCCCACGACCCTTCGGCCCGCGTCGATCCTATGAGCATTCCCAAGATCATGGCGAGCGCTCCGGCGTCGTGGATCGGCATGGAGTTCGGCGCGCGCGGAACGACGATCTGCATCTCCACCGCATGCTCGTCGGCGACCCAGTCGATCGGCCTCGCCGCCCAGATGATCCGCCACGGAATGCTGACGCGTTGCATTGCCGGCGGTAGCGAGGCGCTTCTGACCACCAGCGTGTTTCGCGCATGGGAAGTCCTGCGCGTCATGACCGCCGGCCTGTGCCGGCCGTTCTCGGAAGGCCGCGACGGCATGGTGCTTGGCGAGGGCGCCGGCATACTGGTGCTGGAATCGCGCGACGCGGCCCTTGCTCGCGGCGCGACCATCATCGCCGAAATAGGCGGTTACGGCACGACCGGCGACGCCGGCGACCTGCTTCGCCCGGACCCGCGCGGCTCGACCGACTGCATGATCGCGGCGATCGCCGACGCCGGCCTCGAACCGTCCGACATCGGCTACGTCAATGCGCACGGCACCGGCACCATCGCCAACGAGCAGTCCGAGACCGAGGCGCTGCGCAACGTCTTCGGCAATCGGCTGGGGGATGTCCTCGTCTCCTCCACCAAGCCGATCCATGGCCATGCGCTGGGCGCCGCCGGGGCGCTGGAGTTCATCGTCGCGATCGAGGCGCTGAACGCGCAGGTCGCGCCGCCGACCATCAACTTTCTCGGCATCGATCCGAAGCTCGGCATCGACCCGGTCGGCAATGTCGCAAGGCCCTTCGCCAGCAATGCCTGCATGTCGAACTCCTTCGCGTTCGGCGGCGTCAACGCGTCGCTGGTCGCGCTGCGCCACCCGGCCGGGTAGGCCGGCGACGGTCCCCGATGTCGGACGAAGCCACACTAGTCTCGCATGGCTGCGATCTGCATGTCGACGGCGCGGCGGCGGGTCGGTTGGCGGCACTGCTCTCCGAGGCGCTTGGCGTCGGCGGGCCGCTTCCGGCTGTTCCGTTCATCTTCGCCATGCGGCTCGCCGCGGACGCGGTCGCATCGGCCGCCTGGGCCGACGACACCGGCGACGGCCGCATTCTCCTCCATGAATCGCAGACTATTCGCAGTTTTCGCCCGCTTGCCGCGGGCGAGACACTCTCTGCAGTCCTCGAGGGGCGAAGGCAGGCGCCGACCTCCGGCCTGGTGATGACCGCCGCGGATGGCGCGGGGCTGCCGGTCATCGAGGCGACCACCCGGCTGCGGCATGGCACGGCGGCCATGCTCCTGGCGGCGCGTTCCGGCATGAAATCGCCTGCACGCGCGAATGCCGAGGCCTTCTCGATCCAGTCGCGGCCGCTGACCGCATCGATCGTGGACGCCTATGCCGAGACGTCCGGCGACGCCAATCCGCTACATACCGACGAGATATTGGTCCGCTCGCTCGGTCTCCCGGCGCGCATCGTGCACGGCATGCTGATTGCCGGCCTTGCCGAGCCCGCGCTTCTCGCCGCCGGCATGGCCGGCCGCCTGTCGGAGCTGCGCGTCCGCTTTATCGCGCCCGTCTATGTCGGTGAAAATGTCCGGCTGACCATCACCCGACAGCCTTCGACGGAAACCGCCCGCAAGGCGCGCATCGTCGTGTCCATCGACGAAGGTCCGGTCGCCTGCATCGCGGACGCGCTCGTCGAGGCCTGAGCCGTGCCTTCACCGATTGCGCGGACCGGTGCCGAGCAGCGTGTTCACGGCGATCACCCCGGCCAGCAGGCCGACCGCGACCGCGGCCGTCAGCAGCGCCGGCATCGCGATGGCGAGCGCGCCGCTGAGCTTGGCGTTGTGCCAGACCGCGTAGCCGAGCAGGATCGGCGCCGTGAAGCCGATCAGCGGGATGCGGCGAAACAGATGCAGGAAATGGAACTTGACGCCGTCGCGGCCGAGGAAGCTCACCGTCACGCCGAAGAACAGCGAAAAGAAATTGATGATCGCGAGGATGGCGACGGAGGCGACGACGAAAACCAGGGCGAGCAGCCAGAGCATCGCCCCGCGAACGCCGTCGAGATCCTGCGGCGGGTCCGCGCCAAATGAGCGGTACATGAGGGAAATCATGTTCGTTCGAATTCTCCCGACCGGTCAGCCATCATGGTCATGCTCTCCTACCAGTCGCCGGCGAACAGCTTCAAGGCAATTTCGTCGTTCTCGCCGGATCTGTTGACGCCCGAGGTCAGCGCCGCGCGCAGGGAGGCCGCCGTCTCGAGCGGCAGTTCGTCGGCGCGTACGACGAAACGCGGGACGCCGACGCGCGCCAAATGTCCGCTCACCCAGACATCGTCGACGAAGCGCACCTGCGGCGGCGCGTCCGAATAGTCGTGCACCGCCTCGCCCAGCACATGCGGCGGCAGCAGA
>JAUYMV010000685.1 GCA_030698645.1 Mesorhizobium sp. | reverse complement strand
TATTACGCCGGCAATCTGAAGATCGTCCTGCCCGACGCCTTCGGCACCGCCGCCTTCCTGCGCGACGCGCCCGACTGGGTCGCCGACTGGACCGGCTTCCGGCCGGATTCCGCGCCGGCGATCGCGGGCGGCGAACGCATCATCGCGTGGTGGGAGGAGCGCGGCCGCGACCCGCGCGAGAAGCTCTTGATCTTCTCCGACGGGCTCGACGTCGACACCATCGTGTCCGCCTATCACCACTTCCACGGCCGCGTCCGCATGGCGTTTGGCTGGGGCACCAATTTGACCAACGATTTCGAGGATTGCGCGCCGGTCGACATCAAGGGCCTCAACGCCATCTCGCTCGTCTGCAAGGTGGTCAGCGCCAATGGCCGGCCGGCGGTGAAGCTGTCGGACAATCCGCTCAAGGCGACCGGCGACCGCAGCGAGATCGAGCGCTACCTCAAGATATTCGGGACGGAAGGCCAGACGGAGATCGGCCTGCGCGTCTGATCTTCGGCTGCCCTTGACACATTCATAGCTCGGCGGTTATTGGTGCAATCAATAACCACTGAGTTATCGATCCAATGCCCCCGTCGCACGACATCCTGTTCAGCACGCTCGCGGACCCCACCCGCCGCGCGCTCTTCGAGCGCCTGTGCCGCGACGGCGCCCAGACGGTCGCGGCCCTCACGGCGCAGGCCGGGGTCTCGCAGCCGGCGGTTTCGAAACATCTGGGGGTGCTGAAACGCGCCGGGCTCGTGCATGACCGCCATGAAGGCCGCCAGACGCATTACAGCGCGCAACTCGGCGCGCTCTCCCCGCTGATTGACTGGACCAGGCGGATGGGCGGCTTCTGGGAGAACCGGTTCGACGACCTCGAGGAGCTTCTCAAGAGGATGGATCAGTGAGCGACGCAGCCACCGACACCCGTTCCGTCATCGTCGAACGCGAGTTCGCCCACCCGCCCGAGAAAATCTGGCGCGCGCTGACGCAGCCGCATCTGATCGAGGAATGGCTGATGAAGAACGCGTTCGAGCCGGTCGTCGGCCACCGCTTCAGTTTCCGCGCCGACTGGGGCGCCGTCGACTGCGAGGTCCTCGCAGTCGAGCCCCATAGCATGCTGACCTACACCTGGGGTGACGATGTTCTGGAAAGCGTCGTCACCTGGCGCCTCACGCCCACCCGTACGGGCACCCATCTGCGCATGGAACAGTCCGGCTTCCGGACGGATCAGCCGCGTTACTACGGCGGAGCCAGGGCCGGATGGCCCAGATTCTTCGCGAACCTGGAACAGGTTCTGGGTCGGATGGACTGAGGTCCGCCGGCAAATCGCAAGGCCCGCTTAGAAACTTCGGCGCATCGGTAAGGAGATCCAATTGAACCTGAACAACTGGATTCGGCAAAGCCATCGCTGGCTGTCCATCGCCTTCACGCTCGTCGTCACGGGCATCTTCATCGCATTGGGACTAGGCAACCAACCCGCACAGTGGGTCTATTTCCTGCCGCTTTTCCCGCTCGCACTGATGACGCTCACCGGGCTGTATCTGTTTGCGATGCCTTACGCCGCTGGACGGCGCGGCGGTCGCGCCACCGACAGGTGAGCGGAATGGCAAAGTCGGCCAAGGCACCGAAAAAGACGATCCAGCCGGGTGAAGTCGTCCTGCTCTCCGGCGGCAATCCGCAGATCGCCAAGGGCTACGGCGACGCGCCCGTCCAGGCCTACATCGCCGCCACGCCCGGCTGGAAAGGCGAAGTCGTCCGCCGGCTCGATGCGCTGATCGTGCAGGCCGCTCCCGGCGTGCGCAAGGCGGTCAAGTGGAACTCGCCCTTCTACGGAATGGAGGAGCAGCACTGGTTCCTCAGTTTCCACTGCATGACGAGATACGTCAAAGTGGCGTTCTTCCGCGGCGCTGAGCTCGATCCGCTGCCGCCCGGCACGTCGAAGCAGAAGGACGTGCGCTACCTCGACATCCACGAGAACAAGCCATTCCACGAGGCGCAGTTTGCCGATTGGGTGAGGCAGGCGAGCCGATTGCCGGGCGAGAAGATGTAGGAAAGTCGGAATGAAGAAGACCACCACGACCACGCTGGATGACGCCTCCCCCTCGCAGCACATCGATGCCCGCATCGCGGAACTCGGCGACTGGCGCGGCGAGACGCTGGCGCGGGTGCGGGCGCTGATCAATCAGGCGGTTCCGGACATCGTCGAGACCTGGAAATGGCGCGGCGTTCCGGTCTGGGAGCGCGACGGCATCATCTGCACCGGCGAGACCTACAAGGCCGCCGTCAAGCTGACTTTCTTCCAGGGCGCGTCGCTGGAGGATCCGTCCGGCGTGTTCAACTCCAGCCTCGAAGGCGACACCCGCCGCGCCATCGACATCCACGAGAGCGACAACATCGACGAAGCGGCGCTGCAGGCGCTCATCCGCGCAGCGGCT
>JAUYMV010000246.1 GCA_030698645.1 Mesorhizobium sp. | reverse complement strand
GCGACAGGGTGCGGCCGTGCTGCCAGATGGCGAAAGGCTTGCGCTCCACGACGGAGATTTCGATGGTGTTCGGATAGATCTTGCGGACCGACACGCTCTCGATCCATGGCAGATCGGAAATGCGCTTGCGGGCGGCGTCGGCGTCCATGCCGATCAGCGACGTCCAGCCGTCGAGGCCAAGCCGCTCCAGGATGTCGATATCCGACGTTTCCTTGTTGCCCGACATCCGGACGTCGTCGATGGCAAAGCCGCTGCGCGCCGTGACGGCCTGAACGAGCGTCGGAACATGGCCGCCAACCACCGTGCCGTAGAGTCCGGTGATCGAAAGGAACGCCGCGGTCGCCATCGTCGCGGCGTAGCGCGGCGGCGTGACGTGGCCACCAAGGAGACGGCCGATGATGCGGGCGGGCTTGCGCAGGGAGCGCGGCAGCACGAGGCCATCCAGCGCCGGGGTCGCGCGGACGCCGGCGCTGCGATCCGCGCCTTTCCGACTGCCTTTTCCCGACCTCAACGCAAACACGACGCGTCCTCCACCATCCAGCTCAGAAGCTCGCCAAATCCGTGACCTGCGTTGAGCGCAATCTCCGGCACGAGCGACGTCGGCGTCATGCCCGGCTGGGTGTTGACTTCGAGCCAGATCAACTCGCCATTTTCGGAATGGCGGTCGTCGTAGCGGAAGTCGGACCGGGAGACCCCCCGGCAGCCAATTGCCTGATGTGCCTTGAGGGACAGTGTCTGTATTTTTTGGTAAATATTTGGTGAAAGTTTTGCCGGGCATTCGTGTTTTGATCCGCCGGCGACGTATTTCGAATCATAGTCGTAGAAGGAATGGCCGACCGGGATGATCTCGGTCACGCCGAGGGCCACATCGCCCATCACGGCGCAGGTCAGTTCGCGTCCGGGCACGAATCGCTCGACCATCACCGTGTCGCCGTAGCGCCAGTCGGACGAACCGATGATCTGCGGCGGATGGGTCTGCTCCTCGCGCACGATGACGACGCCGAAGCTCGACCCCTCATTGACCGGTTTGACGACATAGGGCGGCTTCATCGGATGCTTGGTGGTGATGGCAAACCGGCTCATCACCTTCGATTCGGCGACCGGGATGCCGACCGCCCGGGCGATGCGCTTGGCCTGCTCCTTGTTCATGGCGAGCGACGAGGCGAGCACGCCGGAATGCGTGTAGGGAATCTGCAGATATTCCAGGATGCCCTGGATGGTGCCGTCCTCGCCGAACGGCCCGTGCAGCGCGTTGAAGGCGACGTCCGGTTTCAGCGCGGCGAGTACGCTCGACACGTCGCGCCCGACGTCGACGCGGGTCACCCGGTAGCCTTCCGCCTCAAGCGCATCGGCGCAGGCATTTCCCGACGACAGCGAAACGGGGCGCTCCGACGAGAAGCCGCCCATCAGGACGGCGACGTGCGTTAGAGCTTTCTGCCCAGACTTCATGCGCTGATTCCCCTCTTCGCCCCGGTTGGCCGCACGCCCCAGGATCAGAGTCCGAGTCTCCCGGCAGGTTGCCCCCCAGACGGAAAACGCGTCTTACGCGCGGAACGACTCAAATCAGGAAACGCTTGAGCCCAAGGAATCAGAGAGTTGATTCGGTGGCAAGGACGGATTTCATTTCAGTGCCGGATCGGTGGCGACGGCGGTGCGGTTTGGCAAGATCGCATCTCGCGCAAGACACGCGTCTGCAGAGTATCTCGCGACACATCGCAGATGCTTTCAGCCAGACAATCGAAGATCG
>JAUYMV010000668.1 GCA_030698645.1 Mesorhizobium sp. | reverse complement strand
GGCCGGACCGGAGAAATCGATCCGCGCCAGGCGATGCGTCCATGCTTCGGCGAAGACGAGGCCCGCCGCGTCGACCGCGAGGCCGGACGGAAAGGCGAGCCGATCGGCGATCCGCGTGCTTGCGCCGGTTTCGAGATCGATGCGCCAGAGGCTGCCGGAGGCGTTCCGCTGCAGCAGATCGAGTTGCCAGTCCCCCGCCCCGTTCGTTGCCGAACCGTTGGCGACGTACAAATCCTTTCCGGACGCGGCGAGTGCTGTGATGCACCGTGCGTCTTCGGAGGCCCGATAGCGCCGCCCGTCATGGCGTCCGCCCACCACGGCGATTTCGCCGGTGTCGAAGGCGACGGCAAGGCCCTCCCCGCCGATCGCGGCGATGCAGGTGACGGCGGATTCGTATGCGCCGCGTTTGCCCCAGGTGCGGCCGTCCTCGAGAACATGGACCGCCGAGCCGGCGGAGGCGACGACCTCGCCGGCGACCACCGCCAGGCAGTCGACATCGGCGAGCGGCAGCCGCCACGACGCCTCGTCGAGCCTTCGGTTCGGACGCAGTGCGCCGTCGAGCGGCGGCACGGTGACGGCGGCGTCGCCGCGCCCGAGCACATTGTCCAGCGCGCGGATGAGCCCGCCGATCATGTCCGCCCCCAGTACGATGCGGGGCCGGTCCAGTCCGGATCGGCGCCCTCGAGCTTCAGCCTGCCGATCCGGTTGTTGGAGATCCCGCCGATATAGAGATGGCCCCTGTGCTCGCGCATCGAGGTGATCATCGGATGGTTCTCGCCGCCGAGATCCCAGAGCGTTTCCAGGATCCGGCCTTGCTCGTCGAAACGCACGACGCAGCCGGTGTTGATGTTGGCGTAGAGCCATTCGTCGGGCGCGATACGCCGCGCCATGCGCTTGCGGAAGCCCGGCATCTTCATCGCCAGGTCGAGCGACGGCGTGCGCATGCCAACCAGCGCCAGCCAGAAGGTGCCGTCCGAGGCGCGGTTGATGTTGTCGGGATAGCCCGGCAGGTCGGGGATCACGATCTCGACCGTGCCCGCCTTCGGCCCGTCGAACCAGTAGCGGCTGACGCGGCACGCCCAGGTCTCGGCGAACAGGAACGACTGGCCGTCATGCGTCATGCAGATGCCGTTCGGAAACACCAGGTTCTTCAGCACCGTCCGCGTCGTCTTCCTGTTCGGATCGAAGCAGATGATGCGGCCATTGCCGCGCGATTCGAGGCAGTCGACCGGCCAGTCGTGCATCTCGTAGCGGATCGTCGCCTCGCTGAAGAAGACGCGTCCGTCCGGTGCGATATCGAGATCGTCGGCGAGCTTGAGGCGCGAATCGTCGATGACGGAGAACCAGGATCGGTTCGTCTCGTCGGTCAGCCGCTCGATCGCGCGCTCGGCCGTGATGCGATAGAGGCCCATGCCGCCGATGCACACCAGAAGCGAGCCGTCGCGCGCAAACGCCATGCCGAGCGGCCGTCCGCCGACATGGGCGTAGACCTCCTGCCGTTCGTAGTCGGGCGCGAAGAAGCGGACGATGTCGCCGGTCCGGTTGCCGACATAGATGTTGTCGTCGTCGTCGAGGATGACGTCTTCCGGGCCGTCGATGCGGCCGAGCCCGATCCGTTCGACGGGACGCAGCCGGTCGTTCAGCGCGTAGGGAGAAGAGCCCTCCGTGGCCGGCGCGGGCGGCAGTTCGGCATAGGTCGGCGACACATAGACCTTGGACAGGAACTTGTGACGGTTCTTAAGCCAGCGCACGTCGATCGCGACGGCGCCAAGCAGCACGATGCCGAGCAGCAGCGAGTTCGCGCCGCTGGTGACGCCGAGGCGGACCAGGCTGTTGACCATGATCATCACGGTGATCGACCCAATGATCGCCTTGGCGGCCGAGCCGCGCCCGCCGCCGAGGCTGTTTCCGCCAAGCACGGCCGCCGTCAGGGCGGCGATTTCGAGCCCGAGGCCGGTATCCGCCCCGGCGCCGCCGAGCCGCGAGGCAAACAGCGCGCCGGCGGCCGCTGCGAGCGTGCCGGAGACGACATATGTGAGGCAGATGACCCGGCGCACCGGAATGCCGACATTGTGCGCGGAGCGGCGCGAGCCGCCGGTGGCGAGCACGTGCCAGCCGACGCGCGAGCGGCTGAGCACCAGATGCATGACGATCGCCACCGTGACCGCCACCACCACGCTGACCGGAGTGCCGAGAAGATAGCCCTCGCCGAGATAGTACCAGAGGTCGGAATCGGGAAACACCGCGGCGATGGCGACGGAATACTTCAGCAGCAGCATGTCGACGACCGCGCGCACGATGATGAGCGTCACCAGCGTGGTCAGAAAGGCCCTGAGCCGCAGATAGCCGACCAGCACGCCATTGATCAGCCCGACCGCCGCGCCGCAGAGCAGCGTCGCCGCGATCACGGCCGGCACCGGCCACCCGGCAACGCTGAGCAAGGCGAGCGCCACGATGTTGCCGAGCGCGAAGACCGAGCCGACGCTGAGGTCGATGCCGCCGGCCACCATGACGATGGTCAGCGCCATCACGAGGAGGCTGAACTCGCCCCATTGGCGCATCAGGTTCGAGACGTTGGCGGCGCCGAAGAACTCCGGGATCAAGGATCCGAACACCGCCATGCAGATGAGCAGGATCGCCACCGGAATGGCGTTGTCGACCCAGCGCTTGCTGAGGATCTCGCCAAGCAGGTGGTCGGGCACGGCACGGTAGCGCCAGCGCGTGATCGTGTCTGATATGGACATTGTGGTTCGCTCTGCTCAGGGATGAAGGCCGGCACGGACCGACAGGGCGGTCCGTGCCGGAAGAGAGCGATCAGCTCTTGGGAGGAAGCGACCAGCACGACGCCGGCGTCATGTTTTCCTTGGTCAGGAAGGTCAGCGGCGTGAACAGCGTCGTCTTGGTCGTGCCGGGCGCCTGCTTGTGCTGCAGCAGATGCTTGATCATCGTGGCCATGTCGCGGGCCTGGCCGGGGACGAAGTAGACGATGACCTCGGAGTAGGTGCCGTTGGCCAGGCCATCGCAGGCCGACTGGTTGCCGCCGCCTTGCGACAGCAGGTAGACGTCCTTGCCGGATTCCTTGATGGCGGCCGCGGTGCCGACGTCCATGACGTCCCAGAAGCCGGCGATGCCGCAGAGGTCGGGATGCTGCTGGATCACCGTCGCCGCGATGTTCTTGGCCTTGGTGGAATCCCAGTCGGCCGCCTGGTTGGAGACCAGCTGCATCTCGGGATGCGCGGCGAGCACCTTGGTGATGCCCTCCATCTGGTAGGCGCTGGCGGCTGCCGTCAGCACGCCCTGCGTGATGGCGATCTTGCCGCTTCCGCCATTGGCGGGCGAGCATTTGTCGATCAGCCGCTGGGCAAGTCGCTCGCCCATGCCGACATAGTCGGCGCCGATGAACGCGTCGGTCGAATAGCTCGAGCGCATGTTGACCTGGACGACGTAGATGCCCGCTTCCTCGGCCTTCTTGAGCAGGCGCGCATAGGACTGGACATCGGGGTTGTGCACCACGATCACGTCCGGCTTTTCCGAGATCAGCGAGGTGATCGCCTGCGCGCCGGCGTCCGTGTTCCAGTTCGGATCGCGGATGTCGAACTGGATGCCGAGCGGCTCGAGCGCCTCGCGCAGGCCGGCGGCCCATCCTTCCGTCAGGTCGAAGCCCATGGCGACCGGAACGTAGGCGACCTTCTTGCCCTCGAACGAACTGTAGTAGGGTTCGCGTGTCGGGTCGCTGATCCCTTGCGCGAACGTGGCGCCGGCGGAAAGCGAGACGGCGGCGGCGAGAAGTGTAGTCCTGATAAGCTTCATGTTCAGTCCTCCCAGTTGAAACGCGGCTAGATGTCCCCCTGCTGAGCGGTCTGCTCGTCACGGGGATTGAGGATCGTGTCGATCACGATCGCAGTGAGAAGGATCAGGCCCTTGATGACGCTCTGGACCGTGTACTGGATGTCCATGATCGTCATGCCGTTGAGCAGGACGCCGATCAGCAGCGTGCCGACGATGACGTTGCGGATTCCGCCGCGCCCGCCGGACAGGCCGATACCGCCGAGCACGACCACCAGGATCACGTCATAGACATACGTCGAGAGCGCGAGGCGGGTGTTCATGCTGGCCACCGACGCGGCCGTGATGATGCCGGCCAGGTAACCGATCAGCGCCGACATGACATATTGCATGACGATGATCGGCCGCGTCGGTACGCCGGTGATGCGCGCCGCCATCAGATTGTCGCCGACGGCGCGCAGATAGCGGCCCGCCTTCGCGTAGCGGAGAAAGAGATAGCCCGCCAAGCAGACGCCGGCGAACAGGAAGATCGGCACGGGAACGCCGAACAGCCGTCCCT
>JAUYMV010000662.1 GCA_030698645.1 Mesorhizobium sp. | reverse complement strand
CGCCGGAGCGCCGGACGCGCCGGCGCCGCCGACCGGTGCGCCGCCTGCCGGCCCGTCCTGCCCCGGCCCGCCTTGCGCCGGTCCGTTCTGTCCTGGAGTGTTCATCACGGTCTCCCCCGAAACCCGCGCCGCCAGGTGGCGGCCGCGCAACGCCCAACCTGATACCATTTACGGCTTTTTCGCGTTAGCCGGCGCGATTTTCGCATCCGCCCCCGTATTTTCCGGCATTGCGCTTGCGTGCACGGCGTCACCGGCCCGCGCCCGACGAAAAGAAGCGGCCGGCACGCTTGGCATTCGCGCCCCGATCGACTAGATGAGCCGCATCCGCCCGCGCCGCGCCCTGCGCCGGCCCGGGCGGATCGCGGAGAGGTGGCCGAGTGGTTGAAGGCGCACGCCTGGAAAGTGTGTTTACGGGAGACCGTAACGCGGGTTCGAATCCCGCTCTCTCCGCCAGACCTCACAATCGGTGAATTTGCATTTTAATTCAATGGCTTCTGGCATAGGCCGCTGGCCGTGCGCCGCAAGGCGGCGAGCCGGCAACGCGGCGTCGGGGCCGACCGTCGGACCCTGAGGCTAGACGCCCTTAGGCGTGCGCGTTTCGGCGGCGGGCGCCTTGCCGGCGGCACGCCGCTCGCGGAACAGGATGAACAGCCCCGCCACGACGATCACCACGGCGCCGGCAAGCATTGCCGGACGCGGCGCGTCGCCGAACACGACAAAGCCGAGGATGACGGCCCAGAACAGCAGGGAATATTGGAACGGCGCGACCGTGGCCGCGTCGGCGAGCTTCAGCGCGCGATTGACGCAGACATGGGCGGCCATGGCGACGACGCCAAGCAGGCCGAGCAGCGCCAGGTCGAACGCCGAGGGCGTGACCCAGCCGAACGGCGCCGTGACGAGGCCGAACAGGCCGGCGCCGGCGAGCTGCCAGAACACCAGCGTGGCATCCGGCGTACCGCGCAGCGCCCGGCCCGACAGCATCATGAAGGCAAAGCAGAACGAGCCGAGAATGGAGATGAGCGCGGGCGCCGTCAGGGTCGCCGCCGAGGGTTCGAGCGCGATGACGACGCCGCAAAAGCCGATCAGGATCGCCAGCCACCGCCGCCAGCCGACCCTCTCGCCGAGCAGGAAGGGCGACATCGCCGCGACATAGATGGGCGCGGCGAGCCAGTAGGTCATGACGTCGGCGAGCGGCAGCGTGATGACGGCAAAGTAGAAGCAGTAGACCTCCGCCGAGGACAGGAGCACGCGCAGCGCCTGCATGCCGGGCCGCTCGACGGCGATCAGCGGCCGGATGCCGCCGCGCCACAGGAAGGGCAGCAGGATGATCATCGCCACGGCGCTGCGGATCAGCAGGACCTGGCCGACCGAATAGGTCGCGACCAGCCATTTGCCCATCACGTCGTTCAGCGAAAACAGCAGCATGCCGACGAGCATGATGATGATGCCGAGGCGCGCCGTCCCCTGCCCCCGCGCCGGCCCGCCAGCGGACGCCACCACGATCGCCGATGCTTCCGTCATGTCGCGTCGCCCGCGCGCATGACGGCGTCGGGCCGTTTCCTGATATCCGGCCGAGACCCGATGCCGATCGCAGCCTCGGCCGGCAGGTCAGCCGTGCAGGCGGACCGCCCCCGAGCAATCCAGGCGGCAAACCGCCCCCCCGTTTCCTGATCACGCATGCGAACGAGCATCCATGGATCGTACTTATGGGAAAATCCGGTGCAAGTGCCAGGTTTCCGGCGCGGATGCCGGATCGATCGGCGTCCGCTGGTCAAGTATCGGGCGCAAGCCCGAATGAATCGGTGGAGCGCTGTTCCCCCAACCGTGAAAGCATGACATTTTCCGAGGGCCGGGACGTTGGCCGTTCGGGGGCAGATCGATCATTCCAATCGTTCCGCTTGCCTTCACGGTGCTCACCGACGCCCGCGCTGCCATGGCCAAGGATGCAAGATCGGACGAGTGAATGCGAGAGGCTGGCAGCGACGCTCCGTACTGGAGCCTTGAGGGATCCGCCCTGGCGGCGGACCTTGGCTCCGGGCCGGCCGGCCTCACATCCGGCCAGGCCGCATCGCAGCTTGCGCTCGTCGGCCCGAACAGTGTCGATGAAACCGAGCGCCTGAGCGCGCTGCGTCTCCTCCTGCGCCAGTTCGAAAGCCCGCTCGTCATCATCCTGGTCTTCGCCGCGGCGATTTCGCTGGCGCTCCAGCAATGGGTCGACGCCGGCATCATCCTGTCGATCGTCCTGGGCAGTTCGCTGCTCAGTTTCTCGCAGGAGTACCGGGCGTCCACCGCCGTCGAGGAACTGAAGAAGCGCCTCGCGCTGACCAGCCGGGTCATCCGGGACGGCGTGGAGCAGGAGGTCGCGGTCAGGACGATCGTGCCAGGGGATCTCATCCTGCTGTCGGCCGGAAACCTGATTCCCGCCGATGGCGTCGTGATCGAGGCGGCGGACTTTCTCGTCACCGAAGCCAGCATGACGGGCGAGTCCTTCCCGGTCGAGAAGCGCCCGGGAATCGTCAGGCCGGACGCGCCCGTCACGGGCCGGACGAATTCGGTGTTTCTGGGCGCCTCGGTGCGCAGCGGCACGGCGAAGGTGCTGGCGGTCAAGACAGGCCGTCGAACCGAGTTCGGCGAGATTGCCGCGCGGTTACGGGCGCGTCAGCCCGAGACAGACTTCGCGCGCGGCGTGCGGCATTTCGGCTATTTGCTCATCCGCGTGATGGTGGTGATCGTCCTGTTCGTGCTGACGGTGAACCTGCTGCTCGACCGTCCGGTGATCGAGTCGCTGCTGTTCGCCGTGGCCCTGGCCGTCGGCCTGTCGCCGGAACTTCTGCCGGCGATCGTCAGCGTGACGCTTTCGGCCGGCGCGCGGGCGATGAGCAAGCGTGGCGTCATCGTGCGCAGGCTCGACGCCATCGAGAACCTCGGCAGCATGGACATCCTGTGCACCGACAAGACCGGCACGCTGACCGAGGGCACGATCGTGCTGAGCGATGTGCTGGACACCGCCGACCGTCCGTCGGACGAGGTTCGGCGGCTCGCCTTCCTGAACGCGGCGTTCGAGACCGGCATCGAGAACCCGCTCGACATGGCGATCGTGGCGGCCGGCGAGAGCGCCGGGATGTCGACTGGCGATCTGACCAAGATCGACGAGATTCCCTATGATTTCATGCGCCGGCGGCTGACCATCGTCGTGGCGGACGCGGCGACGCCGACCCGGCACCTTTTCGTCACCAAGGGTGCGTTCGCGAACGTGCTCGACATCTGCTCCTCGTTCGACCGCGATGGCGCCGAGGTTGCGCTGGATGCCGGGGCGCGGGCGGAACTCGAGGCCATCTTCAAGGCCAAGGGCGCCGAAGGGTTCCGCGTTCTCGCGGTCGCTACCCGCCAGGTCGAGATCAAGCCGGACTACGACCGCGACGACGAGCGGGAGATGAGCTTCCGCGGATTTCTCGTCTTCCATGACCCGCCCAAGCCGGACGCGAAACGCACGATCCGCGACCTCAACGGTCTCGGCATCCGCATCAAGGTGATCAGCGGCGACAATCGCTATGTGACCGCGCATCTGGCGGAGGCCGTCGGACTGGACGCCAAGTCCATGCTGACCGGCGAGGAGCTGGCGGCGCTGAAGGACGAGGCGCTGTGGCATCTCGCGCCGCGCACCGATCTCTTCGTCGAAATCGACCCTCAGCAGAAAGAGCGCATCGTGCGCGCCCTGCAGCGGGTCGGGCACTCAGTCGGCTATCTCGGCGACGGGATCAACGACGCGCCGGCCCTTCACGCAGCCGACGTCGGCATCTCCGTCAAGGAGGCGGTGGATGTGGCGCGCGAGAGCGCCGACATCATTCTGCTGAGCCGCGACCTGGACGTGCTGCGCGCCGGCATCGAGGTCGGCCGGCAGACCTTCGCCAACACGCTGAAATACATCTCGATCACGACGAGCGCCAATTTCGGCAACATGGTCAGCATGGCCCTGGCGTCGCCGCTTTTGCCGTTCCTGCCGCTCGCGGCCAAGCAGATCCTCCTGAACAACTTCCTCTCCGACGTGCCCTCGATCGCGATCTCGAGCGACAATGTCGATCAGGAGCGGGTGCTGCGTCCCCAGCGCTGGAACGTCACGCACATCCGGAACTTCATGATCGTATTCGGGCTGATCAGCTCGATCTTCGATCTGCTGACCTTCGGCGTGCTGCTCTACGTCTTTCACGCCGACGAGGCGACCTTCCAGACATCGTGGTTCATGATTTCGCTGTTGACGGAACTGGCGGTGGTGCTGGTCCTGCGCACCCACAAATCCGCTTTCCGCAGCAGGCCGAGCCGGCTGCTCCTGCTCTCCACCGTCGCGGTGGCCATCGCGACCTTCGCCATACCGTTCCTCGGCGGGCTGACGGCGCTGTTCGGCTTCGTGCCGCTTTCGATGGCCGAACTGGCGACAGTCGTCGGCATCGTCCTCGGGTATATCGTCGCCACCGAAGCGGCGAAGGCATGGTATTTCCGGTCGGAGAACCCGACCTGAACGGGACGCCATACGCGGCCGTTTTCGACCATGGCCGCCGGATGCAACGGGCCATGCCGGAGACCGGCGAGCGCTTGCCGGTCCGACGGGTCGGCAGGCCGGCGCTGCGACGGCCGGAAGGCGCTTACGAATTCAAAACGAGTCCGCGGTAGGATGACCGTCGATCGGCCGGAGCAACACGCATGCAGTCGAGCCTGGCGCTGAGCCTCGGCCTTCCCGCAGTCCTGTGCATCATCATGCTCGGGCTCGGACTGTCGCTGAAGCTCGACGACTTCCGCGCCGTCATTCGCCATCCGAAGCCGGTCTTCATCGGCGTCGCCTGCCAAGTGCTGGTGCTGCCCGCGCTTTGCCTCGGCCTCGTCCACGTCGCGCACCTGCCGCCGTCGATGGCGGTGGGCATGATGCTGCTGGCGGCCAGCCCCGGCGGAACCTCGGCCACGCTCTACACCCACCTTGCGCGCGGCGACGTCGCGCTCAGCATCACGCTGACGGCGATCACGTCGGCGCTCTCGATCGTCACCCTGCCGCTGATCGTCAACCTGTCGCTTGCGCTGCTCTACGTCGATTCGAACCCGGTCTATCTGGAGCTTCGCCAGGTGCTGCAGATCTTCGCGATCGCCATCGTCCCGGCGGCGATCGGCGTCGTGATCCAGAGCCGCTATCCCGGTCTCGCCCTGCGGATGGAGCGGCCGGTGAAAATCGTCGCGACCGTATTCCTGGTGGCGATCGTCCTGTTTGCCCTGATCAGCCAGTGGGGACTGCTCGGCGCATGGGGCGCCACGGTCGGCGTCGCGGTGCTGGCCTTCAACCTGATGAGCCTTGCGGTCGGTTACTACGTGCCGCGCCTGCTCAACGTCGAACGCCGCCAGTCCATCGCGCTGGCGCTGTCGATCAGCATGCACAATGCCGCACTGGTGATCGCGATCGCCATGTCCGACGACCTGCTGGCCAACTCCGAGATGGCGATACCGCCGGCCGGATACGGGCTCGTCGCCTACATCACCGGCGCAATGCTCGTCTGGGCCTTCAACCTGCGTGCACGGTCGGGCGCGCCGGTTGGCAAGGAAGCGCCGCGGGGCGCCTGACCCGGTTACCGCCGCGCCGTCAGAGCCGGTACACCGTCGTCGCCGTGTCGGCGAGGACCGCCTTCTGCGCCGCGTCGGGCAGCGACGCCAGCGCCGACCGGTAGGCGGCGACGAGGTCGGCATAGGACGTCCACAGTTTCTCGATCGGAAAGTTGCTGCCGAACAGGCACCGCTCGGCGCCGAAATTCTCGACCGTCTCGGCGACGATGCCGGCGATGTGGCCGGCGTCGTTTCGGTGGATGAAGGTACCCAGCCCGGAGAGCTTCGAAACCACGTTCGGCTGGTCGGCGAGCCGCTTCATGCCGCTGCGCCAGGCCGCGCGGCCCTGGTTGGAGAGGTCCTCCAGCATGCCCGCATGCTGCAAAACGAAGACGATGTCGCGATTGTCGGCGGCAAGCTTCGCCGCGTCCTTCATCTGCGCGGTGAAGACCTGCAGGTCGAACGACCAGCCATGCTCGGCCACCCGCCTCAGGTTGCGGCGAAACAGCGGGTCGTTCATCAAATCGGGCCGCGCCGCGAAGCGGTACATCTCGTTCTGGTGCCAGTGTAATTGCATGCGAATGCCGCGCATCAACGGGAACCTGGCTTGCCGCTCCATGATGGCGGCGGCGTTCTCGTCCATCAGGTCGGCATAGCCGACGATGGCGTTCGGAAAGCCATGCGCGTCGGCGACGCCCTGCACCCAGGCCACCTCGTCGACCGCGCCGGTCTTCGCCCAGTTGGTCTGCACATAGACGGACTTCCCGACGCCGCTGCCCTCGATATCGGCCAGATATTCGGCGATCGGATAGTCGCGCCGGATCGGCTCGTAGGGTCCGAAGATTCGCGGCGCCATCGGACCCTGCAGCCAGGGCAGGTCCACCTGGCGCCAGATGTGGTGATGTGCGTCGACGATGGGGATCATGTGGAGCTCTCCTAGCCGTCTGCCCTGTTGGCATCCCTCGTGCGTCCCGCCATGCCACGCCCGCCGCGCTCGACATGGTCCAGCCGCCCGACCAGGCGCTCCAGGGCCGGCAGGCTGGAGCCGTCCACCAGCGCGTCGAGAAAGGGCAGGATCGCCGAAATGGCGCGCGTGGCGGGGCGGTAGCGCGGGTCGGCGGCGAGCGGCGTGGCCCAGACGAGGCGATGGCTGAGCCGCGCCAGGCGCTCCACGGCATGCACCATCGCGGCCGGGTCGCCACGCTCCAGCCCGTCGGAAAACACCAGCGTCACCGCGCCGCGCACCAGTGCCGCATGGCGCGATACCGACAGGAACTCCTCCAGCGCCGCCCCGATCATCGTGCCGCCGTCGAAATCGAAGACCAGATCGGCAAGGCCCGCCAGCGCTGTCCCGGGGTCGCGGTGCTTCAGCGCCGTCGTGATGCGTGTCAGCCGCGTGCCGAAGCAGAAGGTCTCGACCTTCGGCCGGCCGCGCGTGACGAGTTGCGCGAAGCGCAGGGTGGTTTCCGAATGCGCCTTCATCGAGCCGGACACGTCGACCAGGAGCAGCAGCCGGCGCGGCTTGTCTGGTCGCGTCTGGCGCAGGATCCGCAGCGTCTCGCCAAACGTCCTGCGCGCTGCCCGCGTGGTGCGGACGAGGTCGATGCGCGGGCCGGCATGCGCGGGCACGCGGTTGCGGCTGGCGAGCGTCGGCAAGTCGCCGAGGCGACGCCTCAGCCGCGCCAGCGCCGCGCGGTCGGATTCCGTCTCGCGCGCAAAACTGCGCCGGTTGCGCAGATGCTCCTCGGAGGCGAGATGCCCGGTCGCGTCGCCGTCGACCATTTGCAGCATCGACTGGTCGCTCTTCGGCCGGTTGTTCGGCGGCGCTTCCTCCTCGTCCGGATTGGCGACCTTGCCGGCGAAGGTCGCATCGCCGAACCAGGCGGCGAAAACGGCGTCGAAGACCGGAAAATCGTCTGGCGATCCCGTCAGCGTCACGCGTCCC
>JAUYMV010000649.1 GCA_030698645.1 Mesorhizobium sp. | reverse complement strand
CCATGCGGTGCGAGATGTAGATGATCGAGATGCCCTGGCCGGCCAGCTTGTGCATGATGCCGAACAGGATCTGCGCCTCGCGCTCGGTCAGCGCGGCGGTCGGCTCGTCGAGTATCAGGACGCGGCAGTCGAGCGTCAGCGCCTTGGCGATCTCGACCAGCTGCTGCTGGGAGATCGAGAGGGAACGCGCCGGCGCCGCGGGATCGATGTCGCCCAGCCGGCGCAGGATCTCGGCCGAGCGCCGCTCCAGCTCGCGGAAGTCCATCAGCAGCGCGCCGCTCGAATTGGTGGCCGCCATGAAAATGTTCTCGGCAACGGTGATATCGGGGCAGAGCGCGATTTCCTGGTGCACGAAGCCGATGCCGAGCGTCTGCGCCATCGCCGGCGAGGTGATGGTGACGGGTTGGCCGTCGAGGCGGATCTCGCCGCTGTCGGGGCGCAGGATGCCGTCGATGATGTTCATCAGCGTCGACTTGCCGGCGCCGTTTTCGCCGGCGAGCGCGTGGATCTCGCCCCGGCGCAGCTGGAAGCCGACGCCGCGCAGCGCGCGCACCGGTCCGAACGACTTGGACAGGTTGGTGATCTCGAGGATCAGGTCGTCGTCTGCGGCGGCCGTCATTTTTCCGTTCCATGATGAATGGGGCTTGCGATGCCCGCGCCGCGAAGCGTGGCGCGGGCATCGTCGATGCGGTCCGCCGCGCTCAGCTCGGATCGCGTCCTTCCATGTATTTGTTCAGGTCGAAGGAGTCGGCGTTCTCCTTGGTGATGACAGCGAACCCGTTGTCGATGAACGGGATCTGCATCGGATTGTAGCCCGAGACTTTGTAGTCGTTGAACGGGTCGAACATGTCGGGATGCGCCGCCAGGAAGGTGGCGATGAAGCCCATGAAGCCCTGGACGCCCTGGTTCGGGTTGAGCGACATGTGGATGTTGCCGGCCTTGATGTGCTCCAGCGTCGCCGGCGTGACGTCGGCGTGCAGGATCAGCACCTTGGCCTTGGCCTCGAGCACCGCCGCGACGGCGCCCTCGGCCGAGCCGGCTTCGGGAATCCACATCGCCTTCAGGTTTGGATTGGCCTGCAGGATCGACGCGGTCGCCCGGTTGGCGGCATTGCTGTCCTGGTTGGACGCCTGGCGGCCGACCAGCTTCATGTTGGGATAGTTTTTCTCCATATAGGCGATGAGCGCCGTGACCCGCAGGTCATGGTTGCTCTGGCCCGGATTCTCGAGGACAGCGTATTCCGCGCTGTCGCCGACCTGCTTGACGATCTCCTCGGCCGCGAACTTCGCCTCGGCCAGATTGTCCGACGTGATGTAGGCGGTGCGCTTGGACTTCGGCGAGTCGGCGGCAAACGTCACCACGTCGACGCCGCCGTCGATGGCGCGGTTGATCGGCTCGATGAACGGATCCGACTGCATCGGGTGGAGCAGGATGCCGGCCGGGTTCTTGACCAGGTCCTGTTCGAACGAGGCGATCTGCTTGGTGATGTCGTAGTCGGGCGTACCCGAGAAGACCGTCTTGCAGCCCATCGCCTCGGCCGCCTGCTTGAAGCCCTGGTAGACCGGCACCCAGTAGGGGTGGGCCGAAACCATGACGTTCATGATGTAGGTTTCGCCTGGTTCGCACTGGAATTTGCTCTGGGCGAAAGCGTCCCCCGCCGAGACGAGGGCAAGCGTCATCGTCGCCGCGGCCAAGGGCCCGGCCAGTCCAAAACTCTTCATTGTCTCCTCCCGTTGTCTCCCGCCTTCCGCGAATGCTGGCAAGCCTTCGGACGGATGCAAGATATTTCATTGCGCGACAATTATCGCGACGTGACGGATGTGCCAGCGTGCGCGAGCGTTGTCAATCGCTTCGCATGAAATTTCCAATGTTGAAATTTATTGCACCGGATTGCGCGTACGACCGTCGCGGCGACACGCCCCGCGCAGATGTCCCCGGTGAGGCGATCACACCCAGCGCCAGCTGGCCCTTGCTCGGATCTGCCGCGCAACGACCGAGGACCCCGATATCCAAGAACTGGAATGCGCCGAGTCAACGCATCACGCGGCCCCCGAGTTGACCGCCTGCCCTGATCGACGACCGCACAGCTGCGCGGGTGACATATTGCCTGCGAAGATTTTTCCCCGAAGCTTCAACGCCTGGACAGGTCGGTCAATTATCTGAAATCATTGGCGCACCCGACAGGATTCGAACCTGTGACCTCTGCCTTCGGAGGGCAGCGCTCTATCCAGCTGAGCTACGGGTGCAAGCCGGGTGGGCGGATTGCCGGGGCAGACCCGCGCGCGGCGCGCGTCCCACAGCCGACCTCATAGCCGATAGGCGTGCGGCCTTCAACGGCGAATCCGCGGCCCGCCGCAGGGGCAGGAACTGCGCTTGGTTAAATACTCCTCAATCAATCCCGTCTAACCTTGGCAATCGAGATACCAAGCCGGTAGCCATCGAATTCCCCAGCCCGTCGCCGGCAAGGCATTTGGAGCAGCGCAACGATGACGAATCTGCGGGCGGTCCTTCCGTCGGGCACGCTGCCGGGTCTCGAAGGCCTCGCCGAAGCGATCGGCGCCATCGCGTCGCTGGTCGACAGCCAGCGCGAGCGCATCCGTCTGCTGGAGGCGGTGGTCGACAACTTTCCGGGCGGTATCTCGCTGTTCGACAGGGACCTGCGCATGGTGCTCTGCAACGAGCAGCAGAAGACCCTGCTCGACTACCCGCCCGACCTGATGGCCGGCGGCTACCCGTCGATGGAGGATCTGTTCCGGTTCAATGCGACACGCGGCGAATATGGGCCGGGCGACATCGAAACCATCGTCGCCCGCAAGATGGAACTGGCGCGCGAGCGCCAGCCGCATGTCTACGAGCGCACGCGGCCGAATGGCACGGTTCTCGAGGTGCGCGGCGTGCCGATCGCAGGCGGCGGCTTCGTGACGATCTATCTCGACGTCACGGAACAGCGCCGCAACCAGCAGCTCATTGCCCACATGGCGCAGCATGACGCGCTCACCAGTCTGCCCAATCGGGTGCTTTTCCGCGACCGCCTGGATCAGGCCGTCGCGCTCGCCGGCCGTGGCGCGGTGATGGCGGTCCACTATCTCGACGTCGACGGCTTCAAGCCGGTCAACGACCAGCTCGGCCACAAGGCCGGCGACGAACTGCTGGTGGCGATCTCGTCCCGGCTGCTCGGCACGGTGCGCAAGAACGACACCGCCGCGCGCCTCGGCGGAGATGAATTCGCCATCGTCCAGACCGGCATCCGCGAGACGAAGGACGCCGTCACTCTCGCCAACCGGGTGCTCGCCGCCGTGTCGAAGCCGTTCGACATCGCCGGCGAAAAGGTCAATATCGGCCTCAGCATTGGCATCGCGGTCGCGCCGGGAGATGGCACCGATTCCGACGATCTGCTGCGCAAGGCGGATACCGCGATGTATCTGAGCAAGTCGAGCGGCCGCGGCCGATTCAGCCTCTACCGGAACTCGGACCGGGCGGCCTGAGGCCGGCGGCTCGGACCGGACGGCAAGCCTCGCCCTATTTGTCGACCCCGCCCCAGATCGCTTCGGCGGTTCTGACAACCAGATCGAGCTTGCGGCGCTGGTCGTCCACGGTGATCTTGTTGCCTTCCTCGGTCGACGCGAAGCCGCATTGCGGCGCGATGCCGAGCTGGCCGATATCGGCGAACTTCGACGCGGCGTCGAACTTGCGTTTCAGATCGTCGAGCTTTTCCAGATCGCCCGTCTTGGTCGTGATGAAGCCCGGCAGCACGCGCTTGTCGCCCTTCGGCAGAAGGCGCAGCGGCTCCAGGCCGCCGGCCCGGTCCGTATCGTATTCCATGAAGTAGACGTCGACGCCGGTCTGGTTGAAGATCGCGTCGGCGGCCGGGTCGTAGGCGCCCTCGGCCGCATGCGTCGACTGGAAGTTGCCGCGGCACATGTGCATGGCGATCAGCATGTCGTCCGGCCGGTCCTTGATCGCCTCGTGCATCATCCACGCATAGCGTTCGATCAGCCAGTCGGGGTCCTGGCCTTCGGCCTGCTTGGCGGCGCGGTGCTTGGGATCGCAGAGATAGGCGAAGAAGATGTCGTCCATCTGGAGATAGCGGCAGCCGGCGTCGTAGAACGCCTGGACGGCCTTCTTGTAGGTCGCGGCCAGATCGGCGAACAGCACCTCCGGATCCTTGTATTCCCTCGGATGGATGTCGGCCTTCGCGGTGCGGAAATGGCAGCAGGACGGGCCCGGAATGGAAATCTTCGGCGTCACGCTGGTGTGCGAGGCGACGAATTTATAGTGCGCCAGCATCGGATGGTCGGCGGGAAAATCCAGCTTCTCCTTGATGGTCGGGAAGATGGGCCGTAGCCGGGCCCCCTGGAACTGCACCCCTTCGTCGCGCTTTTCCAGCTCGAATCCCTCGAGCCCGCCCATGAAATCGTAGTGCCAGAAGGAACGGCGGATCTCGCCGTCGGTGACCGCGAGCAGCCCCGCCTGTTCCTGCAGATCGATGGCGTCGCGGATCGCCTCGTCCTCGATCTCGGCCAGATCCTCCGCGCCGATCCTGCCGTCCTCGAAGAACGCCTTGCGCGCCTGCCTGACCGAGTCCGGACGCAACAGGCTGCCGACGTGATCGGCGCGGTAGGGTGGCTTTGACATGGAGGTCCTCCGGGGCTTGCGTACATACAGCGCGGCGCCAGGAATCGGCCCGCGGTCGAATGGCCGACAGATAGCCCGTATGCGGCCGCCCTGTCGACGCGGCTTTGATCGGCGAATCCGCAAAGGCCTGCATGGCGATTATCCACCCCGGCGGGTCGCACTGGCGCGATCGACCGGCGGGACGTATGCTGCGGAGAGACGAAGGAACCGTGTCGGACGGGCCGCTGGTCCGGGATTTCATGTGGAGCGACCGGCGTGAAAAAAACAGTTCCGAATTTTGTACTTTCATATAACAATCGGGCGGAAGAGACGTCCACAAAGGGAGGAATGACATGAACAGACTGACAGGCATATTGGTTGGCGCCGCGTTGGCATTCGGCGCGACGACCGTCGCGTCGCTGGCACAGGACGTGACGCTGAAGCTGCACCAGATGCTGCCGCCGCAGGCGACCATACCCAGCAAGGCGCTGAAGCCCTGGGCCGAGAAGGTGATGAAGGAGTCGGGCGGCCGCATCAAGATCGACCAGTTCGACGCCATGGCTCTCGGCGGCAAGCCGCCGGAATTGTTCGACCAGGCCAAGGACGGCGTCGTCGACATCATCTGGACGGTCATCGGCTACACGCCGGGCCGCTTCCCGTCGACGGAGGCCTTCGAGCTGCCCTTCATGATGACGAACGGCGAAGCGACCTCGCGCGCATTGCAGGAGTACTGCGAAAAGAACTGCATGGACGAGTTCAAGGACGTCAAGGTCATCGCCTGGCACGCCCACGGCCCCGGCATGATCCACTCCAAGAACCCCGTCAACAAGCTCGAGGACATGAACGGGCTGAAGATCCGCGGCGGTTCGCGCGTCATCAATCTGATGCTCGAGAAGCTCGGCTCGACGCCGGTCGGCATGCCCGTGCCGGCGGTCTCCGAGGCGCTCTCCAAGGGCGTGATCGACGCGACGACCATCCCGTGGGAAGTGACGCCCTCGCTCAAGGTCAGCGAACTGGTCAAGAACCACACCGGTTTCTCAGGCAAGAACGGCCTCTACACGCAGACCTTCGTGGTTGCCATGAACAAGGCGTCCTATGACAAGCTGCCCGACGACCTGAAGAAGGTCATCGATGACAATTCGGGCATCGAGGCCGCCGCCTACTTCGGCAAGGCGATGGATCAGGGCGATCTCGCCGGCAAGGCGATCGCCGAGAAGCTCGGCAACAACATCATCACGCTGGATGAAGCCGAGACCAAGCGTTGGAAAGACGCCGCCGCGCCGCTGATCGAGGCGTGGGAAGCCGAGATCACCGCCAAAGGCAAGGACGGCAAGGCGCTGGTCCAGGAGGCTACCGCGCTGATCGAGAAGTATTCGAAGTAGCTCCACCCATTCGGGTTCCACAATGCAGCCGGCCGCGGTCATCCGCGGCCGGTTTTTTCTTGGCTGGCCCCGTCACCGGCCCCCGCGCCTGCCGGCA
>JAUYMV010000645.1 GCA_030698645.1 Mesorhizobium sp. | reverse complement strand
GCGATGCGATTTCGACCGGGCCCGCGGACCGCGCGCGCTCGTCAGACCTGGGCGCGGCAGCCCGCTTCCTGAAGGCCACCGAAATCGACACCCGCATGCTCGGCATGGTCGGGGCCCTGCTGGTGATCTGGATCGGCTTCCAGATCCTGTCGGGCTGGCGGGTCAGTGGCAATCCGCTCGATCTCACCAGCGGCGTCTTCCTCACGCCGCGCAATCTCTGGAACCTGTCGGTGCAGACCTCCTCGGTGGCCGTCATGGCGACCGGCATGGTGCTGGTCATCGTGACTCGCAACATCGACCTTTCGGTCGGCTCGCTGCTCGGCTTCGTCGGCATGATCATGGGCGTCACCCAGGCCGAGTTCCTGCCCCGCGTTCTGGGGCTGCCGCTCGAGGCTCCGTATATCTGGGTTGTCGCGCTGCTCGCCGGCATCCTGGTCGGCGTGACGATCGGCGCGTTCCAGGGCTTCCTGATCGCCTATCTGTCCATTCCCGCCTTCATCGTGACGCTCGGCGGCCTGCTCGTCTGGCGCGGCGCGGCCTGGTGGGTGACCAGCGGGCGCACCGTCGCGCCGATGGACCCGACGTTCCGCCTGATGGGCGGCGGGCCGGAGGGCGCGATCGGTTACTGGCCAAGCTGGATCGTCGGAATCATCGCCTGCCTGGCCGTGGTCCTCCTGCTCCTTTCCGGCAGGCGGCAGCGCCAGCGCTTTCGCTTCCCGCTGCGGCCGGTCTGGGCCGAAATCTTCCTCGGCACAGTCGCTTGCGCGGCGATCCTTGGCGCCGTCTGGATCGCGAACTCCTATCCGTGGCCGATCGGCATCGTGCGCAGATATGCGGAGACCAACAACATCGTCATCCCCGAGGGCGGGCTGTTCATCGCCCACGGCATCGCCATTCCCGTCCTGATCGCCATCTCGGCCGGGATCATCATGACCTTCATCACGATGCGGACCCGCTTCGGCCGCTACGTGTTCGCCATCGGCGGCAATCCGGAGGCCGCCGAACTCGCCGGCATCAACACGCGCTGGGTGACCATGAAGATCTTCATGGTGATGGGCTTCCTTGCCTCGATCAGCGCGGCCATCTCGACGGCCCGTCTCAACGCCGCGACCAATTCCCAGGGAACGCTCGACGAGCTTCTGGTCATCGCCGCGGCGGTCATCGGCGGCACCTCGCTGTCGGGCGGGGCGGGAACCATCGTGGGCGCCATGCTCGGCGCCGTGCTGATGCAGTCGCTGCAGTCGGGCATGGTGTTGCTCGGGGTCGATACGCCGCTCCAGGCGATCGTCGTCGGCATCGTCCTCGTCGTCGCCGTCTGGGTGGACACCGTCTATCGCAAGCGCGTCCATTAGGAGCAGTATCGATGGAAAACAGCCAGACACCGCTCATCGACATGCGCAACATCTCGATCGCCTTCGGCGGCATCCGCGCCGTCGACGACGCGTCGATCGATCTCTACCCGGGCGAGGTGGTCGGTCTCCTCGGCCACAATGGCGCCGGCAAGTCGACGCTGATCAAGATCCTGTCGGGCGCCTACAAGCGCGACAGCGGCACGATCTTCGTCAATGGCGAGGAAGCGGCGATCGGCAATCCGCGCGATGCCAAGAAATACGGAATCGAGACGATCTACCAGACGCTGGCGCTCGCCGACAATGTCGACGCGGCGGCCAATCTCTTTCTCGGCCGCGAACTGCGCACACCATGGGGGACGCTCGACGACGGCGCCATGGAAGCCGAGGCGCGGCGCGTCATGGGCCGGCTCAACCCGCGCTTCGAGCGCTTCAAGGAGCCGGTCAGCAAGCTGTCCGGCGGACAGCGCCAGTCGGTGGCGATCGCGCGCGCCATCCTCTTCAATGCCCGCATCCTGATCATGGACGAGCCGACGGCGGCGCTCGGACCGCAGGAGACGGCGCAGGTCGGAGAACTGATCAAGCAGCTCAAGGCCGACGGCATCGGTATTTTCCTGATCAGCCACGACATCCATGACGTGTTCGACCTCGCCGATCGCGTCATCGTGATGAAGAACGGCCAGGTCGTCGGCACCGCGAAGACCAGCGACGTCACGCAGGACGAGGTGCTCGGCATGATCATCCTCGGAAAATGTCCGCCGGGCGCCATTCCGGGACCTGGCGCATTGCGCATCGCGGCCTGAACCGCGCGGCATCGGCCAGTCGGGGGCGGCGCTTGGCGCAGCGGCCGGCGCGTGATTGCAAAGCGCGACGCAATCGTTATTGGTTTGAACCGGGTTGGGACACGACCTCGGTGTGGTGCCTTTGAAGAGACTCTTTGCAGTAGCCGTATTCCTGTCGGTCGGCGTGGCGAGCCTCTTCATGGCCGGCTACGCCTATGTGGCGGCGGGAGACGCGGCGCAAATCAAGTTCGAGAGCGCCATCGACGAGGCGGTCAGCCGGATCGAATCGCGCATCGAACTGCACATCGCGCTGCTGCGCGCCACGCACGCCCTGTTCAGGACCGAGCAGGGCGTTGTGAGCCGCGACGCCTTGAGGGCCTTTGTCGAGGCTCTCGATATCGAGGGCCACTATGCCGGCA
>JAUYMV010000623.1 GCA_030698645.1 Mesorhizobium sp. | reverse complement strand
GAAGGCGCCGGCGATGGTCCGCCGGATCACGTGTCGCGTCGTGTTCCTCGTCGGCGAAGAGCACGTCCAGCCCGCCGGCCTGCTCGAGTTCGAGAACCGAGACATAGCCCGTGAGATCGAAGAACTCCTGGTTGGCGTAGTGCAGTTTGTCGGCGGAATGAATCAGCACCGGCACCGGCAATCGCCCCAGGATCGAGGTGTCGATGCCGGTCGGCGCGCGCTCGTCGTCCTCGCCACGCGGGAAATCCGGCTGCGCGACGTCATCCGGCTTGTCACGTACCGGCTCGCCCGACATGTCGGGCGCGTCGACGTCTTGACGCGCCTCCAACGCATCGACCATTCGGTCGTCGGCGCGCGCCGCGTCCGGCGCGGGTCCGTCTTCGACGTAGACCGGCTCCTCTGACGCATCGGTCATCATGCTTTCATCGGCCGCGACATAGGCGAACCGGTCGTCCGTCTCGTCGGCCGCGTCCGGCGCGACGACCTCGTCGGGCGCCGCGGAAAGCTCATCCCAGTTGGCTTCGCTGTCGCCAGTCTCCGCGACGGAGTCCACGTCCGATGCGTCCGGCCCCATCGCCGTTGGCGCGAAATCCTCGTCGTCCTCGAACGCCAGGGCCGGTTCCGGCGCCTCGTGCGCGTCGTCCGCCAGCGCTTCGCTTGCCAGCTCGGCAGGCTCGCCCTCCGGATCGTCGGAACCGTCGCTATTCTGCGACGTGTCTTCGGCGCTGCCGGCGTCCTTCAGCCGTGCGCCGATCTCGCGAAAGGCGATCTTTTCGCCGGGCGAGAGCGTGCGTTCCGGCGTGGCTGGCCGGTGTTCGGCGAGACGGATGACCTTGTCGCTGAGGCGGCGTTCCGGCGTGTCGTCGACGGCGATGGCGGGCAATTCGCCCTTGAACGGGTCGCGCGCCGGCGGTTCGCCGTCAGCCGGGGTCGCTGCGAAAACGCTGGTGGGCTCGGCTGGCGGTTCGGTCGGCGCCGACGTCAGGCTGAGCCCGATCGCCTCGGGATCGACCACGGCATCGCCGACGCGCACCACGCCGAAGCCGCGAAAGCCTTCGAAGCTGCGGTCGCGCGCATAGACGGGGAGGGCGGCGAGATCGACCGGCACCGACAGGTCGGTGCCCTCGATCGGCCACATCACCGAGCGGCCAGACCACGTGTCGCGCCGCGCCAGCAGGCCGGCGATCTCGCCGTCGGGGTCGAGGCCGAACACCAGCGTGACGTCGCGTAATGAGCGGCCGATCACGTCGGCCGAGCGCTTGCCGACCGCGCCCGCGAATTCGTTGGATATCGCGCTGAAACGGCCGAGCGCGTCGGTCCGCCAGACGAAGCGCACCGGACCGGCGGCGAGATCAGGAACGAACGGCTCGCCGTCCGCCGTCTCGCCGGTGTCGGCGTCGATCCGTTCCGCGGTGTGCTGCGGCGCGGACACCTGCTCGGCCGGCTCGGAGGATGCCGGGCTCGCGTCCGCGCCGTCCGCCATCGTCCCGAGGTCGCCGGCTGCCTCCGTCGCATCGATCGCGTCGTCGGCGACGGGCATGGAGACGCCTTCCGCCGCGACCGGTGAGGGAGCATTGTCCTGCTCCCAGCTCTGGACCGCATCCTCGGCATCCGCACTTGGTGTCGGGAACGTGTCCAACGGATCCATGGTCGCGAACGTATCGGCCGTTCCGGCAATCGCCGCTTCGTCGGCCTCCGGCGGTCGCGATCCGGCGGTGCTGCCTTGCTCGGCGATCTGTTCGGGTAGGCGGGCCGCATCTTCCACATCCGCCGGCGCAAGGAACGGCGGCTCGGCCTCGTCCTCGGGCAGCGCGTCGAGCATGATCTCGTCGACGCCGTCGTCCTGGCCCGGTTCCTCGATCAGAGCCGCCGGTCCGGTGTCGGGCACGGCAACCGTGCGCGGCGCCGCATCGGCGAAATACCAGGAATCGGTCTCGTGCGGCGTCGACACGACCGCCTTTGCGGCAGTCTCGGCGGGCGCGGAAAGCGGTGCGGAGTCTGCAGCCGGAACCTGCGCTTCCGGCTCGGATGCCGCCTCCGGCGCGGCCGGCTGCGGCGCATCGACGACGATCACCAGATGCCGCGCCGGCTGGTCGGCGAGGCGCGCGATGCCGGCGGGGTAGAGCAGCGCGCCGGCCGGCAGCGGCCGCTTCGCCAGGCGGTCCGATTCGTGATTGGCGTCCGCCGCGAGCGCGGCGAGCGCGCCGTCATCGAGGCCAAGCCCATCCAGTCCGCGCGATGCGGCGAGAATGGCGCCGTCGGCATCGATCAGTGCGGCAAAATGACCGGCTTCGGCGATGCCCGAGATGGCGAGCGCCGCGTTGCCACGGTCGCCGGCC
>JAUYMV010000622.1 GCA_030698645.1 Mesorhizobium sp. | reverse complement strand
GGCCGGCGACCTCAATCCGCACGCCGTCGTCGGCGAGGCCGCCGAAGGCACCGCCGAGAAGGGCCGGATCACCGCCGAGTTCCAGGCGGACGGCTTCTTCCGCATGCTGCGGGACGTGCGCATGGCCGCGCTCGGCGAGTGGATCGTCGACCTGCGCCGCGAATAGCGCTGCCTGATATCAGGAGCTGTCAGCATGATCGGACGGCCACTTTTCCGGTGGGCCATATGTTGATATCAACCGGTTGTCGCAAGGCCGCTATGCCGGTTCCAGGAGGGTACATTGGAATTCCTGTTCATCATCAGTCACGACGGCGCTTTCCGGCCCGACGAGGCGCTCCTGTCGGGGATCAGGTCGTGGATCGAAGCCGCCGAAGCCAGGGGAGTTCGCATCGGCGGCAAGCCGCTCGAGCCGGCGAGCGCGGCGGTGACCGTGCGGCTGCGCGGCGGCGAGGAGCGGATCGAACATGCGCCGTTCTCGTCGTCGGAGGAGCAGATGTGCGCCTACGAACTCGTGCGCTGCGGCGGGATAGACGAGGCCGTCGCCCTTGCCAAAACCCATCCGATGGCGCGCGCGGCGACCATCGAGGTGCGGCCCGTCTGGGGCGCGATGCAGGTCTGAGCCTCCGGCTCGGGATCGAGCCGGCCATCGGTCGCCGCGCCACGATTGTAGTGCAGGAGATTGGACATGAGCGCTGCTTCGAGAATGTGCATGGGGCTACTCCAGGTCGAAGGAGCATCGCGCTCCCGACAGACAGTCGCCGGTGCCGGCCCGATTTCGACACCGGCGGAAAAACTTGTTCGCGGTGTCGAATTCGGGTCGCGGCAGACGACCAGTCTCGCCGCAGCCGGACGAGGAGGATCGAGGCATGGAATTCGCACTTCTGTTCTACATCGATGAAAGCCGCTTCGAGGGCATCGGCGCCGAGGAGGACCGCAAGCTGCAGGAGGATTGCCGGGCGTGGGATACTGCGCTCGAGGCGTCGGGGCGGCTGTTGCTGGCGCGCGCGCTGAAGCAGCCGGACACCGCCCGGACCGTGACCATCCGGGCGTCGAAGCCGATGCGCACCGATGGCCCTTTCGCCGAGACCAAGGAGCACCTCGGCGGGATCGTGGCCGTCCGCGCGGACAGCATGGACGAGGCGCTGGCGATCGCCGAAAGTTCGCCGATGGCGCATTATTCGAGAATCGAGGTGAGGCCCGCCTATGACATCCGCGCCTGACCGGCGGGGTCGCCCGCCCCCCGCCGCATGAGCCACGCCGAAATCGAGGCCGCCTACCGGTCGCAGTCGCGCCGCGTCCTCGCGACGCTGATCCGCCTGCTCGGCGATTTCGACCGCGCGGAAGATGCGCTGGCCGACGCCTTCGCGGCGGCGGCGGAGCAATGGCCGCGCGAGGGCGTGCCGCGCAATCCGTTCGCGTGGCTGGTTTCCACGGGCCGCTTCAAGGCGATTGACCGGATTCGCAAATCGGCGCGCCAGCGGAACCTCGCGGACGAACTCGCCTTGATCGCCGACGACGCGATTCCCGGACCCGACGCCATGGACGAGGAGGCGATCGCCGACGACCAGTTGCGGCTGATCTTCACCTGCTGCCATCCGGCGCTTGGCGCGGAGGCGCAGGTGGCGCTTACATTGCGCGAGGTCGGCGGCCTGACCACCGAGCAGGTCGCCGCCGCCTTCCTCGTGTCCGCGCCGACGATGGCGCAGCGCATCGTGCGGGCAAAGGCCCGTATCCGCGACGAAAGGATCCCCTACCGCACGCCCGACCGGCACGAGCTGCCGGACCGGCTCGAGCATGTGCTGCGCGTGATCTACCTGATCTTCAACGAAGCCTATGCCGCGTCGTCCGGCGAAGCCGTTGTCCGGGTCGACCTTGCCGCCGAGGCGATCCGGCTCGGCCGCCTGCTCGTCTCGCTGCTTCCCGATTCGGAGGCGCTCGGCCTGCTCGCCCTGATGCTGCTCCAGGATTCCCGCCGCGCCGCGCGGAGCGCCGCCGACGGATCGCTGATCCTGTTCGAGGACCAGGACCGTTCCCTCTGGAACCATGCCGGAATCGCGGAGGGCAAGCGATTGGCGGCCCGCGCCTTCGCCGGCGGCGAGGTCGGCGCCTACGCGATCCAGGCGGCGATCGCCGCCGAACATGCCGCCGCCATCGGCCGCGGCGTCGACTGGCATCGCGTCGTGGCGCTCTACGACATGCTGCTCCTCGCGCAGCCCTCCCCGACCGTCGAGCTCAACCGGGCGGCGGCGATCGGCATGCGCGACGGGCCCGAGGCGGGCATCCGCCTGATCGACGCGCTCCTCGCGCGGGACGAACTCACGACCTACCAGCCCGCCCATGTCGCGCGCGGCGAACTCCTGCGCCGGGCCGGACGCCGCGCCGAAGCGAAGGGCGCATTCGCGCATGCATCGCGGCTGGCTGGATCTGAGGCCGTCGGCCGGTTCATCGCCCGGCGGCTCGGCGAACTCGGTTAGGTCCCGCCCGGCAAATTGTCCCTTTGAACCCGATGCCGACGTTCGGGCGGCCGGCCACTCCCTGTCAGCATCCGCGCCACCACGCGCGTTTTCGGGTTGCAACGCGCTCCATCGCCCTCGACACTCCCGTCGGAACCGGACCCGAGAATCGATGCGCGAGAAACTGTCGCTTGCCACGGCCCGCCGCGTCGCGCTCGCCGCCCAGGGCTTCGCCGAAAGGCGGCCCGACGGACCGGTCACGCGCCGCCATCTGAACCGGGTGCTCGACCGGCTCGGCCTGTTCCAGATCGACTCGGTCAGCGTCATCGTGCGCGCGCACTACATGCCGCTGTTCTCCCGCCTCGGCGCCTATCCTCCGTCGCTTCTCGAAGCCGGCGCCTATGCCAGGCCCCGCGCCATGTTCGAATACTGGGCGCACGAAGCCTCCTACCTGCCGCTCGACGCCTGGCCGCTCTGGCAATGGCGCATGCGGCGCGCCGAGCGCCACGAGAACATCTACGGCCGACTCGCCGAATTCGGCCGCGAGCGTGGCGACCTGATCGCCGATATCCAGGCGCGCATCGAACGCGACGGCGGGCTCGCCGCCTCCGATATCGAGGGCGAGCGCGGCCAGGGCGGCTGGTGGGGCTGGAGCGACGCCAAGCATGCGCTGGAATGGCTGTTCTGGGCCGGCCGCATCACCGCTTCGACGAGGCGGCCGAGCTTCGAGCGCGTCTACGACCTGCCCGAGCGCGTCATCCCGGCCGCGATCCGCGCCCTCCCCGTGCCCGACGAGGCCGAGGCGCATCGCGAACTGATCCGCCGCGCCGCGCGCGCGCTCGGCATTGCCACGAGCGCCGACCTGCGCGACTATTTCCGCCTGCCGGCCGAAGGCTTCAGGGAGCGCCTCGCCGAACTGGTCGAAGCCGGCGACCTGATGCCGGTCCAGGTCGCCGGCTGGACGCACCAGGCCTACCTCGCACCGACGGCGAAATTCCCCCGACGCGTCGAGGCGCGCGCGCTGCTCGCCCCTTTTGACCCCCTCGTCTGGGAGCGCGCGCGGGCCGAGCGCCTGTTCGATTTCCGCTACCGAATCGAGATCTACACGCCCGCCGAAAAGCGCGTGCATGGCTACTACGTCATGCCCTTCCTGCTCGGCGAAGCGATCGTCGCCCGCGTCGATCTCAAGGCCGACCGCGCCGCCTCGATCCTGCGCGTCCAGGCAGCTTATGCCGAAAGAGGCGCGCCGCCGGAGACCGCCGGCGAACTGATGGCCGAGCTGCGCCTGATGGCCGACTGGCTCGGCCTGGAGCGCGTCGAGATCATGCCGTCCGGCGATCTGGCGCCGGCGCTGGCCGCGCTGGCGCGGATTTCCGCCTAGAGCATGTCTCCCGAAAGTGGGAACCGGTTTCGGGATAAAGACATGCGATAAAACAAGGCCCTGAAGCGTACGGTGCGAATCTGAAAGATCGCGACACGCTTTAGCGTTCGGCCAGGAACCCCGCCGCGCTGACGCCCGACGCGCCGTAGAGCTTCCGGCCGAGCGCGCAGGCCTGTTTGCGGTCGAGCGTCAGATAGCGCAGCGCCATCGCCTCGCTCTGGCGGGCGACCTCCGGCATGATCGGCTTCAGATTGACCCCGGCGCGCGCCAGCGTCATCGCCACCGAGTTCTGGTCAATCCGCAGGGACGGACACGCCCGGGTCAGCGCGATCGCATCGCTCAGCTTGGCCGTCTCGGTCAGGACGCGTCCCTCGGCCGGTTCGGAGAGCGAAAGACCCGCGGCGATCCCGAGGGCAGCCAGTACAAATCCCACCATGTCCCCTGCTCCTTTTTTGAGCCGTTAAGACGGATGGTGAAGGATCCGGCAAAAATGGCAAACAGAGTGTTAATACCGCGAACGGTTTGGGACGGAGTGTTGCGGATAGGTCGCGATAAGCTCCCCTCTCCCCGTGAACGACGGAGAGAGGGGACGCCAGCGTCGCGCCCTACCCTCGCATCCGCTTCTGATCCGCGTCGAACAGCGGCGCCGCCTGCCGCGTTGCGGCATGGCGCTTCCCCAGAATCTCGATCTCGAAGCTGGTCTCCCCGGCTACGGCCACCGGCACATAGCCCAGCGCCACCGAGCACTTTGCCCCATGTGCATAGCCGCCCGAGGTCACCCAGCCGACCACCTTGCCCGCGTGCCAGACCGGCTCGTCGCCGATGACGTCGGCGTCCGTCGTGTCGACGATGAAGGTGCGGAGCCGGAGCTTGCCGCCATTCGCCTTCTCCGCCGCCGCCCCCGCCTTGCCGATGAAGTCGGCCGGCTTGTTCCAGGCGACGAAGCGGTCGAGCCCGGCCTCGACCGGCCCATAGCCCGGCCGGTATTCCCGCGCCCACGAGCCGTAGCCCTTCTCCAGTCGCAGGGAATTCAGCGCGCGTGAGCCGAACAGGCCGATGCCGAATTCCTCGCCCGCCGCCATCAGCGTGTGATAGACGGCGCGCTGGTATTCCGGTGCGATCCACAACTCGTAGCCGAGATCGCCGGTGTAGCTGACGCGCCCGATCAGGCAGGGCGCCATGCCGATGTCCGCCTTTCGGATGTCCATGAAGCGGAACGCCTCGGCCGACACGTCGAGCCGCGTCACCTTCTCCAGCACTTTTCGCGCCAGCGGACCGGCGATGGAGAGCCCCGTCATCCCCGACCCCAGCGCCTCGACCCTGACCGAGCCGTCTTCCGGCAGATGCTGCTCGAACCAGCGCATGTGATATTCTTCCGCGACGCCCGAGCCGAAGATCATCCATTCGGTGCTGGTGCCTTCAGCATCGCTACCGTCAGGGGCGGCACTACGACCACCGTCGGAGCTGGCACTACCCCCACCCCTTACCTCTCCCCTCAAGGGGGAGGTGGATTCTGAGACGCCGGCGCCCCCCTCCCCCCTGAGGGGGTCCGAAGGACGGGCGAGACCCGTGGCTCGCCCCGGCAAGGTAAGGGGTGGGGGTGATTCAAAAAGCGCATCTTTGGCGGGTGGGGGTGAATCGTAAAGCGCACCCGGTTTCGAAAGCACCCCCAGATTCGCCAGCGTGAAATCCCCGATGATCTTCCCGTCCTCCTTCAGCATCGGCGCCAGCGTCATCCGCCCGGGCTTCGGCAGCGCGCAGGCGAGCATCCGGTCCAGCCACGCCGCCGCGCCGGGGCCCGTCACGCGATACTTGGCAAACACCGAAATCTCCGACAGCCCGACCCCGCCGCGCACCGTCTGCACTTCGCTCGCCACATGGTCGAAATCGCTCGACCGCCGCCACGAGAACTCGTCCTTGACGCCCACCGGCGCAAACCACAGCGGCACTTCCAGCCCGAATGCCCCCCCCCACTGCGCGCCGCGCGCCGACAGCAGATCGTAGACGGGCGTCGTCTTCAGCGGCCGCCCGGCCGGCAGTTCCTCGTTCGGGAAGCGGATCGAGAAGCGGCGCGAGTAGTTCTCGCGCACCTTGGCGTTGGTATAGGCCATCGACGCCCAGCCGCCATAGCGCGCCACATCCATCGCCCAGATGTCGGCGCCGGGATCGCCATTGATCATCCATTGCGAAAGCGCCAGCCCGACGCCGCCGCCCTGGGAAAACCCCGCCATGACGCCGCAGGCGACCCACATCCCCGGCATCCCGCGCACCGGCCCGACCAGCGGGTTGCCGTCCGGCGCAAACGTGAACGGCCCGTTGATGATCTGTTTTATCCCCGTCTTCTGGAAGGCCGGGAAATGCCGGAACCCGACCTCCAGCGACGGCGCGATCCGGTCGATGTCGGGCTCCAGCAGCTCGTGCCCGAAGTTCCACGGCGTGGAAAATTCCGACCATGGCTTGTTGGCTTTCTCGTAGGTGCCCATCAGCATGCCGCCGCGCTCCTGGCGCAGATAGAGCTCGCCGTCGAAATCGACCGCGTGGATCACCTCCTTGCCGGTGGTGCGGTTGACCTCCGCCACCTCCGGCATGTCCTCGGTGATCAGATACATGTGCTCCATGGCGAGGATCGGCAGTTCGAGTCCCACCATCCGCCCGACCTCGCGCGCCCACAGCCCGCCGCAGTTGACCACATGCTCGGCGATCACCTCGCCCTTGTTGGTGATGACGCGCCAATTGCCGTCCGGCCGGCGCACGATGTCCTCGACCTTGGTGAAGCGCTCGATCTCCGCCCCCAGTTTCCGCGCGGCCTTCGCATAGGCATGCGTCACCCCGGACGGATCGAGATGCCCGTCCTCGGAGTTGCGCACCGCGCCGACGAACTGCGACGGGTCGAGCAGCGGCATCAGATGATGCGCCTCCTCGGCCGAGATTTCCTCGAGGTCCAGCCCGAGATAGCGCCCCTTGGCCACCACCCCGCGCAGCCAGTCCATGCGCGCCTCCGTCGCCGCCAGGAGCACGCCGCCGGTGATGTGCACGCCGGTCGCCTGGCCGGACAGTTCCTCGATCTCCTTGTAGAGTTCGATCGTGTATTTCTGCAGCTTGGCGACGTTCGGGTCGCCATTGATCGTGTGCATGCCGCCGGCCGCATGCCAGGTCGACCCGCTCGTCAGCTCGTCGCGCTCCACCAGCACGACGTCCGTCCAGCCGAACTTGGCCAGATGAAACAGCACCGAAGCGCCAACCACCCCGCCTCCGATGACCACGACCTTTGCATGCGATTTCATGAGATGCTCTTTGAGTTCAGTGCGTTGGGAGGGAACGGGGAATCGGAGTGGGAGGGAGCTGAATCATTGTGTGAGGACGGCGCGAAACATCAGCGCCGTCATCCTCGGGCTTGTCCCGAGGATCTACTGCGGTCGCAAGGTGGCCTTCGGGGCCACCGTGGCCCCCAATTTGCCACGACAGCAGATTCTCGGGACAAGCCCGAGAATGACGCCCACCGGCGGAGCGACAGAACGCGTGACGGCGAAGTGGGTCCCTCACGGCTCCCCGCTCCCGATCGCTTCCTTCCGTTTCGCCACATACGCGTCCAGCGCCTCCAGCCTGTCCGGCTCCAGCACCGGCTCCTCATACTCCTCAAGCGCCTTCTTCCACACCTTCGTCGCCCGCGCGGTGGCGTCGAGGCTCCCCGCCTCGACCCACGCCTCGTAGTTCTGCCAGTTCGACAGCATCGGCTGGTAGAACGCCGTCGAATACCGCTCCAGCGTATGCGCATCGCCGAAGAAGTGCCCGCCGGTCGGCACGCGGCCGAGCGCGTCGAGCGCAAGCTCCCCCTCGTTCACCTCGATCGGCTTCAGAAACTCCATCATGTGCTGGATCAGTTCGACGTCGATGATGAATTTTTCGAACGACGCGGTCAGTCCGCCCTCCTGCCAGCCGGCGGCGTGGTAGACAAGATTGCCGTGCCCGAGCACCGCGCCCCAGAGCGCCATCGACGTCTCGTAGGCGCCCTGCGCATCCGCCGCGTTCGAGGCCGAGCCGGGCGTCGTGCGGTAGGGCAGGTTGTAGCGCCGCGCCAGCTGCCCCGACGCGATGTTCGCCTTGGTGTTTTCCGGCGTGCCGAAAGCCGGCGCCCCGGAACGCATGTCGACATTCGACGTGAAGGCGCCGTACATCACCGGCGCCCCCGGCCGCACCAGCTGCGTCAGCACGATGCCGAACAGCGCCTCGGCGTTCTGCTGCGCCAGCGCTCCCGCCAGCGTCACCGGGCTCATCGCCCCCATCAGCGTGAACGGCGTGATCGCCACCGACTGGCCGTGTTCCGCCATGGCGATCAGCCCATCCGACATCATGTCGTCGAAGCGGCGCGGGCTGTTGACCGAGATGATCGTCGTCACGCCCGGATCGTCGCGCATCTGGTCGAGCGTCAGCCCCCGGCTGATCGCCATCATCTCGATCCCGTCCAGCGCCCTGCCCGCGCCAATTGCCGAACAGTGAAAGCTCTTGTCCGACAGCGTCAGGTTCGCGCGATACGTGTCGAGATGCCGGTTGTTGGCCGGCAGCTCCACCGGCGCGCAGACCTGGTTGCCGATCATGGTGATGCAGTTGAAATGCTGCGCCAGCCGGATGAAGTCCGCATAGTCGCCGATATTGCCGGCGCGCCGGCCGCGCTCCATGTCGTGCACGTTCGGCGGACCGGCGACGAGTGTGAAATTGAGCGTGTTGCCGCCGAGATGCACGGTGCGGTCCGGATTGCGTGGGGTGAGCGTATATTCCGCCGGCGCGGCCTTCAGCGCCTCCGCGACCAGCCCGCGATCGAGCCAGACCGTCTGCGTCGCGTGATCGACCTTGGCGCCCGCCTGTTCGAACAGCGACAGCGCTTTGCTGCTCATTACCTCGATCCCGAAATTCTCCAGGATGTGCAGCGACGCCTCGTGGATCGCCTCGATCTGGTCGGCCGACAGCAGCTGCATCGGCGGATAGGGATTGCGCACGCGCGCCGGCGGCAATTGCGGGATCGCCGACGGTCCCCGGTTGCTGGTGCGCTCGGCGCCCCGCTTGCGGCGCGGCTCGCTCACCGCGTCGCTCCCGACGGGCGAGCAAGTGCTGCCAGCAGCGGCGCCAGGCTCGGCGCGGTGTCGATCGTCATGACCATCTCCTCGATCTGACGGGCGCGCTCGCCCAGATCGGCCGCCTGCATCAGCCCATGAAATTTCTCGCTGATCTCCGCATCGGTCAGCGGATTCTCCGCGCTGCCGCGCGCCACCGCCGGCTGCGACACGAGCCGGCTTCCGTCCGCCAGCACGATCTCCGCCTCCGCCCAGCGCTCCGCCGGAAACAGCGCCGAATAGCGCGGGTCGTCGATCGGTTCGATCATCGTCGAGAGCCGCAATATTTCCGGATCGGACAGCGCCGCGCCGTCGATCTCGGCCGGCCCCACATTGCCGCGCACCAGCAGGGCGGCGACCGGAAACGGAAGGCTGTACTGCGCCGCGTCGGTGGTGGCGGGCCGCGCGGTCGCCAGCCGGCTCGCCTCGCGAAACGTCCGAACCGTGATCGCCGAGATGTCGCCGGCCGAAAAGCCGTGGTCGCGGCGCAGTTGCGCCACCGCCTCCATCGCCGGCTGCGCCCAGCGGCACACCGGATAGGCCTTGAAATATTGCTCGTTGATGCGCCAGCGCGAGCCGAGATCCGACCAGAAAGGACCGACCTCGTCCGCCTCCACGCTGATCGCCGGCGCGCCCGTATAGCCCTCCTTCGCCAGCATCGCCGCCATGACGCCGGTCATCGCGCCCCAGCCGGAGCCGTCCTTCACCATGGTCGGATGGTCGATGCAGCGCATCATCTGGCTGCGCGGACCGTAATACTCCGCGATGCCGAGCGCCTCGCGCGTCTCCGTCTCGTCGAGCCCCATCATCCGCGCGCCGATGCCGGCCACCGCGATGCACACCCAGGCGCCGGTGGTGTGGTAGTCGCTGGCCGTCGCATGCAGCGAAATGCCGGCGCGAATCGCCACCTCGTAGCCGACGATCAGATGCG
>JAUYMV010000616.1 GCA_030698645.1 Mesorhizobium sp. | reverse complement strand
GACGCGAAGGGCAGCATCATCGTGCCGTTCCGCCACGAGCGCTATGCGACACTGCCGCTGGTCATCGGCTCCGGCGCCAATGCGGAGGCGGCCGCGTTCGTCGCCCGCCTGGGGAAGACCCCGGAACTTTCCTCCCGCGTCAACGCGTTCATCCGCGTGGCGGAGCGGCGCTGGGATCTGCGGCTGGAAAACGGCCTCACGATCAAACTGCCAGAGACCGGCGAGGACGACGCGATCGCCGAGATCGTCTCGCTCGATCGCGAGCAGGGATTGCTATCGCGCGACCTCGCAGCCGTCGACATGCGCTTCGAGGACCGGCTGGTCGTCAAGCTGACGCCCGAGGCCGTCTTGCGGCGCAACGCCGCGCTCAACGAGCGCGACAAGAAGTCGGGCCGGCCGGAGAAGAAGACATGAGCTGGCTGGGCTCCCAGACCGACGCGAAGAAATCCGGCATCATCACCGTGCTCGACGTCGGGTCGAGCAAGGTGTGCTGCATCATCGCGCGCCTCAAACCGCGCGGCGAGAGCCATCTGCTGCCCGGCCGCACGCACCAGATCCAGGTCATCGGCATCGGCCACCAGAAGTCGCAGGGCGTGAAGTCGGGCGTCGTCGTCGATCTCGACAAGGCCGAGCAGGCAATCCGGCTCGCCGTCGATGCCGCCGAGCGGATGGCCGGCCTGACCGTCGACTCGCTGATCATCAACCTGTCCGCCGGCCGCCTCAAGAGCGAGACCTTCACGGCGTCGATCAAGCTCGGCGGGCATGAAGCGGACGCCAGCGACATCAGGCGCGTTCTGGCGGAAGGGTCGCGCCAGGCGCTGCAGGCCGAACGCGAAGTCGTGCACTCGCTCGCCGTCGGCTTTTCGCTCGATTCGGACCGCGGCGTGCGCGACCCGCGCGGCATGGTCGGCGACACGCTCGGCGTCGACATGCACATCCTGACCGGCGACGCCGCGCCGCTGCGCAATCTCGAACTCTGCATCAACCGCGCGCATCTCTCCGTCGAGCGCATGGTTGCGACGCCCTATGCGAGCGGGCTCGCCGCGCTCGTCGACGACGAGGCGGAAATGGGATCGGCCTGCATCGACATGGGCGGCGGCACCACCACGCTGTCGGTCTTCTCCGAAGGCAAGTTCGTCTTCGCCGACGCCATTC
>JAUYMV010000607.1 GCA_030698645.1 Mesorhizobium sp. | reverse complement strand
CGCCGGCGTGCCGGTCGCGGCGATCCTGGCTGGACGGCTCGGCAAGCACCGCGCCTGGTGCGCGGCCATGCTCGCGAGCTGCGTGCTCTTCGTCTTCGTGCCCCTGCTGGATACCGGCGACATCCTCGCCTTCGCGGTGATCTGTGTCACGACGGGCCTCTGTCTTGGCTTCGATCTCGCCTTGCCGGCCGCCATCCAGGCCGACGTCATCGATGTCGACACCGCCGCCTCCGGCGAGCAGCGTTCGGGACTGTATTTCGCGGCGTGGAGCCTCGCGACGAAGCTGTCTCTGGCGCTGGGCGTCGGAATTGTGTTTCCGCTGCTCGACGCGTTCGGCTTCCAGCCGGGCGCACGGAACACGGAGGCCGCCCTGCTCGGCCTGGTCTCCCTCTATGTCTGGCTTCCCGTCGCGCTGAAGCTCGTGGCGGTCGCGATGATGTGGAACTTCCCGCTCGGCGAGGCCGAGCAATCGGCGCTCCGCCGAACCATCGAAGCGCGGCGCGCCTAGGCTATTTGCGCATCGGGCGTTTTCGCCAACCCATCGCGCGGCTCATCACGGCGAAATAGGCGGCGTGCGGCAGCAGGTTGATCAGCTTGAGCAGCAGCACGAAACGGCGCGGGAACGCGATTTCGAAACCGCCCGAGCGCAGCCCCCTGACGATGCGGGCGGACGCATCGCCCACGTCCATCAGCGCCGGCATGGCGAAATTGTTCTTCGCGGTCAGCGGGGTCTTCACGAAGCCGGGGTTCACGATCTGGATGCGGATGTTCATCTTGTCGAAATCGAACTTCAGCGCGGCCGCCATGTTGTTGAGCGCGGCTTTCGACGCGCCATAGGCCGCGGCCATCGGCAGACCGCCATAGGCCGAGACCGAGCCCATGATGGCGACCTGGCCGCGCGCCCGCGCCTTCATGCGCTCGACCACCGGCACCAGGCAGAACACCACGCCGAACATGTTGATCTCGTAGGTCTTCACGAAATTGTCGACGTCCAGATGGTCGCCGCGCGTCGGATAGTAGGTGCCGGCATTGAAGATGGCGAGCACGATTGGACCGAGTTCCGACTCGATGGCGGACACGAGTTCCGGCATCGCCGCCTTGTCGGTGACGTCGCCCGGGAAGGGGACGATCCGGCCTTTCGATCCGGCTGCTTCCGTCACGAGCGCAGCGAGCTTGTCCTCGCCGCGCGCCGTCACCGCCACGACATAGCCCTCGCGCGCCAGGTCCAGCGCAAGCTGACGCCCGATCCCGGTGCTGGCCCCGGTAACCCACGCGACGCCGTCCTGCGGAACTGCGCGATAGAGTGTCATGGAACCTCCGGACTGTTACTCGTTGTGGCTCATCCGCTCTCTAGCGCAGCATTGCCTCTCGCGCCAAGCCGTACGTTTGGAAGATGGCGGCATCTGGACGGGTGGCGCCGCGCGGCAAAGAGCCCGCTGAACGCCCCGCCAGGGCGGAGCGCCATCCGGACGACGGGAGAAAAAATGCTGCGGACGGTTCAAGGCGCGCAAAATCCGTCCTTGTCAGTCGCCAGGCGCCTTTCTAGACGGGCGGGACGCCACGGAAGCACAACGATGCGTACCAGCCGATGTCCGCGCTTCAATCCGGGCATGAAACCAATTACGGTCGGCGACGCCAGTCAGGGAAACGTCATGTTCAGTTCGGTCATCGAGGCTATCGGCAATACGCCACTCATCCGCTTGAAGCGCGCATCCGAGGAAACCGGCTGCGAGATTCTCGGCAAGGCCGAATTCATGAATCCGGGCCAGTCGGTGAAGGACCGCGCGGCGCTGTTCATCATCCGCGATGCCGAGCGCAGGGGCCTGCTGAAACCCGGCGGCGTCATCGTCGAAGGCACCGCGGGCAACACCGGGATCGGCCTGACCGTCGTCGGCAAGGCGCTCGGCTACCGCACCGTCATCGTCATCCCGGACACCCAGAGCCAGGAGAAGAAGGACGTGCTGCGCCTGCTCGGCGCCGAGCTGATCGAGGTGCCGGCGGTCCCCTACAAGAATCCCAACAACTATGTGAAAGTCTCCGGCCGCCTGGCAGAGCAACTGGCGCTGAGCGAGCCGAACGGCGCGATCTGGGCCAACCAGTTCGACAATGTCGCCAATCGCGACGGCCATATCGCCACCACCGCGGACGAAATCTACCGGCAGACCGGCGGCAAGGTGCACGGCTTCGTTTCATCGGTGGGTACCGGCGGCACGCTCGCCGGCGTCGCCATCGGCCTGCAGCGCAGGGACCCCGACATCAAGATCGCCATCGCCGATCCGCTCGGCGCCGCGCTTTACAGCTTCTACACCGAGGGCGAGCTGAAATCGGAAGGCAGCTCGATCACCGAAGGCATCGGCCAGGGCCGCATCACCGCGAATCTCGAAGGCTTTACGCCCGAGTTCGCCTACCAGGTGCCTGACGACGAGGCGCTGCCGATCGTCTTCGACCTTGTAAGGGAGGAGGGGCTCTGCCTCGGCGGCTCGTCAGGCATCAACATCGCCGGCGCGATTCGCCTGGCGCGCGATCTGGGTCCCGGCCACACCATCGTGACCATCCTCTGCGACTACGGCACGCGCTATCAGTCAAAACTGTTCAATCCGGATTTCCTGCGCGAAAAGAACCTTCCGGTGCCGGACTGGATGGACAGGTCCCCGCAGTTTTCCGTGCCGTTCGAACGGGTCGGCTGATGGCCCAATCGACCGAAGCGCTGTTTCGCGACGACGCCTATCTGGCGCAGGCCGACGCGCATGTCGTCGCCATCAACGATCGCGGCGGCATCATTCTCGACCGCACGATCTTCTACGCCACCTCGGGAGGCCAGCCCGGCGACACCGGAAAGCTCGTTCGCGCCGACGGCGGCGAGATTGCCATCGCGGCGACCATCACCGGCGAAACCAAGGACGAGATCATCCATGTGCCGGCGCCCGGCATCGTCCTGCCCGAGCCCGGCGAACCGCTTCGGCTCGTCATCGACTGGGAGCGCCGGTTGCGCCTGATGCGCATGCACACGGCCTGCCACCTGCTGACCGTCATCTGTCCCTTTCCGATCACCGGCGCGTCGGTTGCCGAGGACGACAGCCGCGTCGATTTCGACATGCCGGACGCGCGCGTCACCAAGGAAGATTTGACCGAGGCGCTGATGGACCTGATCGATGCCGATCACCCCGTCTTCACCCGATGGATCACCGACGCGGAACTGGCCGCCAATCCCGGCCTGGTGAAATCGAAGAACGTGCGCCCGCCGACCGGAACCGGCCGCATCCGTCTCGTCTGCATCGGCGACGAGGCGTCCGTGGACAGCCAGCCCTGCGGCGGAACGCATGTTGCCCGCACTTCGGAAGTGGGCGAGATACATATCGGCAAGATCGAAAAGAAGGGCCGCGAGAACCGCCGCTTCAGGCTGCGCTTCGGCCGGATGCCATTGCAGTGAGCGACAGCGCAGGGAAGCACCAGAGCATGGCCGAGCCGAATCCGTTCACCGTTTCCGCCGACTGGCTCGCGGCGCATCTGAACGATCCCGGCATGGCCGTCGTCGATGCATCCTGGTATCTGCCGGCGCAAAACCGCGATGCGCGCGCGGAATACGACGCCGGACATATCCCGCGCGCGGTGTTCTTCGATCAGGATCTCGTCGTCGACCCCGCTTCAAACCTTCCGCATGCGCTGCCGTCGCCCCTGGTCTTTGCGACATTCGCCGGGTCCATGGGCATCTCGCGCGACGACACGATCATCGTCTATGACGGGCCGGGCTTCTTCTCGGCGCCGCGCGTGTGGTGGATGTTCCGCATCATGGGCGCCAGGAACGTCAGGATTCTGGAAGGCGGCATCGACGGCTGGAAGGCAGCCGGCCGTTTCGTCACGAACAAGCCGACCAAGGTGGCGTCGTGCGTGTTCGAGGTCGAGTTCGACCCGAAGCGTGTTGCGAGCCTGTCCGACATGCGCCGCATCGTCGACACCGGCGAGGCCGAGATCGCCGACGCGCGGCCGGCGGGACGCTTCGCGGGTCGCGATCCCGAGCCGCGCGCCGGCGTTCGCGGCGGCCATATGCCGGGCGCGTCAAACGTGCCGGCGCTCACCCTGTCGCGCGACGGCAGATTGCTCGCGCCGGACGAACTGCGCGCGGCATTCGCCGATGCTGGCGTCGACCTGTCGCGGCCGGTGGTGACGACATGCGGATCGGGCGTCACCGCCGCAACCCTGACGCTTGCGCTCGAAACGCTCGGCCACACCGACAACAGGCTCTACGACGGCTCGTGGACCGAATGGGGCGGGCGCGACGACACGCCGATCGAGGGGGCCGGATCGTGAAGAAGCATTTGCCGGAGCAGCCGGAACCCATCGCGGTGACGGTCACCTTCCTCGAGATGGCGGCGCCGCCGGCGCACTATCCGCCGCTGCCGCACAACAGGCAGCTCGCGCTCTTGAAGGCGCGCGCCATGCCGGCGCATTTCTACCGCTACCTGATGGACCGCATCGGGCGCAAATGGCACTGGGTCAATGCGCTTCGGATGAGCGACGCCGAGCTTGCCAAGAAACTCGGCGAACCGGCGCGCGACATCCGCGTGCTCTATCTGGAAGGCATCCCGGTCGGCATGTTCGAGGTCGCGCCGCAGCCGCCGGATGCCGTCGAGCTGGTCTATTTCGGCCTGACCGAGGCGGCGACCGGGCAGGGGCTAGGCCGCTGGTTCCTCGGCGCGGCCGTGGAGGCGGCGTGGTCCAGGAACCCCAAACGCGTGACGGTGCAGACCTGCACGCTCGATCATCCCGCCGCCCTGCCGCTCTACCAGAAGATGGGTTTTTCACCCGTCGCGCAGGTCAAGGAGACGGTGCACCCGCTGACGCTCGGCGAGCGCGCGGCAATATTGGTCAAGCCGTAGTCAGGCCGGTCCGAAGCTGAACGCGGCGTTCATGAGACTTTCAGCTGTGCTCTGCCAGTCTCGCTTCCAACGGGAACCGGTCCCGGATTCGAGGAGATAAAGACCATGATTTCACGCCGCGCCTTCATCGCCATCGCCGTCGCCGCGACTTTCGCAGCACCCGCTACATCCTTCGCCCAGGCCACCACGCCGAGCGCGCATCAGATCGAGCGCAGGCTCGAGGCGCAGCCGCGCATCCGGATCGCGCCGGAGAAGCGCGTCACCGTGGAGCAGTTGCGCAGGCGGCCGGAACTTCGGCGCACGGCGCCGTCGATCGACATCCAGTCGATCAACTTCGCGTTCGGTTCGGCCGAAATCCCCGCATCGCAGTTTGGCAAGATCGAGAACATCGCAACCGCGATGCGACGGATTCTGCGCCGCGACCGTCGCGAGGTCTTCCTTATCGAAGGCCATACCGACGCGGTCGGCTCGTTCGCATCGAACCAGATTCTCTCCGAACGCCGCGCCGACTCGCTGCGCCGGGTTCTCGTCGAGGAATTCGACGTTCCGCGCCGGGCGCTCGAAACCGTGGGCTACGGTGAGGAATTCCTTCTCGTGCCGACCCAGTACGAGGACTGGCGCAACCGTCGCGTCACCCTGCGCCGGATCACCGACGTGGTCAGGCCGTTCTGATCCTCCGGATACCGTCCATCACGCATGAAAACGCCCGCCGGTTCGCACCGGCGGGCGTTTTCATGGAAGGCTGTCGAACGCCTATGCGGCCAGCAACGCCTTGAGGTCGGACATCTCGTAGCCGAGCGCCTCGGCGACGGCGCGGTTGGTGATGCGGCCGCGGTGGACGTTGAGGCCGTTGCGCAGATGATGGTCGTCGGTCAACGCCTTGAGGCCCTTGTCGGCAAGCTGCAGGCCATAGTGCAGCGTCGCGTTGTTCAGCGCATGCGCCGAGGTGACCGGCACGGCGCCCGGCATGTTGGCGACGCAGTAGTGGATGATGCCGTCGACCTCGTAGGTCGGCTCGGCGTGGGTTGTGGCGTGGGAGGTCTCGAAGCAGCCGCCCTGG
>JAUYMV010000606.1 GCA_030698645.1 Mesorhizobium sp. | reverse complement strand
CAGCAGCTTGCCCAGCAGCAATACGCGCCGCAGCCGGCGCCCTATTTCGGCGCCTATCCGCAGCCGCCGCTCTATCCGCAGGCGCCCCTCGTCGCGCCGCAGCCCTATGTGCCGCAGCCGCAGCAGCTTCAGCCTTCCCCCTACCAGCCTTGGCCGCAGCCGGCCGGCTATCCCGCCTGGCCCCAGGCGGCGCCCCCTCGGGCGCCTGAGCCGCCGCGTCCGCCGGCTCAGGCCGCGAGGCCCGAACCGACCCCGGTCGACGAGATTCGCGAGAGCCTTCGCGAGTTCCGCGACGCGGTGCGCGACCTGACCGAGCGGCGCGCCCGCGGCCGCGACTACTGACATCGGCGAATCGGGTCGCCGCCGCCGCCATTCGAAAAAGCGTCATCCGACGCCGCAAAGCCCTGTTGGACGCGGCGCGGTTTCGTGTCATTCCCTCCGCCAGAACCGGAGGAGCCGCGCATGGCCGATATCATCGACGGAAGAAAGATCGGCGACGAGGTGGTCGCCACCGTCAAGCAGGCAACGGCGGAGCTTGTCGCCAAGACCGGCGTGACGCCAGGCTTGGCGGTCGTCATCGTCGGCGAGGATCCGGCCAGCCAGGTCTACGTCTCGTCCAAGTCGAAGAAGGCCAAGGAGTGCGGCTTTCATTCGGCGCAGCACACTTTGCCGGCCGACACCCCCCAGGACGTGCTGCTGTCCCTGATCGCCGGCCTCAATGTCGATCCCGCCATCCACGGCATCCTGGTCCAGCTCCCGCTGCCCGCCCACATCGACGCGGGCGCGGTGATCCAGTCGATTTCGCCCGACAAGGATGTCGACGGCTTTCATTTCGTCAATGTCGGCAAGCTCGGCACCGGCGAGACGGCGACCGCCTTCGTGCCCTGCACGCCGGCCGGCTCCATGCTGCTCATCGAGCGCGTGCGCGGCAAGGACCTTTCGGGGCTCACCGCCGTCGTCGTCGGCCGCTCCAACATCGTCGGCAAGCCGATGGCCAACCTGCTGCTCGCCGCCAACTGCACGGTCACCATCGCCCATTCGCGCACCAGGGACATCGCCGCGCTCGCGCGCACGGCCGATATCCTCGTCGCCGCCGTCGGCCGGCCCGAAATGATCAAGGGGGATTGGGTCAAGCCCGGCGCCACCGTCGTCGACGTCGGCATCAACCGCATCGACGCGCCCGAGAAGGGCGAGGGCAAGACGCGCCTCGTCGGCGACGTCGACTTCGCCACCGCGTCCCTCCACGCCGGCGCCATCACGCCGGTGCCGGGCGGCGTCGGGCCGATGACGATCGCCATGCTGATGGCCAACACGCTGGTCTCGGCCTGCCGGGCCGCGGGAGTGGCGGCGCCGAAGTTCTAGCGCGACGCTCTACCTCCCCCTTGTGGGGAGGTCGGCCCGCAGGGCCGGGTGGGGGTCGCGAGCGAAGCGAGCCAGCGGGAAAGATGTGAGACAAATGAACCCCCACTCGCCTGCCGGCACCCTCCCCACATGGGGGAGGGAGGCAAGTCGCCACCGCAGGCCGCCGCCACTCCCCCCGCTTCCCGCCATCACCGCGATCCTGTAGAACCCACTCCATGTCAGACACCTCATCCGGCCGGCAATTCGCTTTCCTGCTGGTCGACAAGTTCTCCATGTTTTCCCTGGCCGCCGCGATCGACACGTTTCGTTCGGCGAACCGCATGCTTGGCCGCGATTTCTATTCCTGGAAGACCGTCTCGGCCGATGGCGACGCGGTCAGCGCATCGAACGGCCTGCCGCTGAAGATCGACTATGCCGTCGCCGACCTTCCGCCGGTCGACATCCTGTTCGTCTCGGTCGGCCTGACCACCGAGTTTCCCGGCAAGTCCAAGGTGCTCGCCGCGCTGCGCACACTCGGCCGTCGGGGTGCCGCGCTCGGCGCGCTGTCGGTCGGCTCCTATCTGCTCGCCGAGGCCGGCCAGCTCGAGGGCCACCGCTGCACCATCCACTGGGAAAACCGCGCCGGCTTCAAGGAACGCTTTCCCGACATCGAGGTCACCGGCAACGTCTTTGAGATCGACAGGAAGCGCTACACCTGCGCCGGCGGCACCACGTCGATCGATCTGATGCTGGAGATCGTGCGCGGCGATTTCGGGCCGGGCCTTGCCAACGAGGTGGCCAACCAGTTCCAGCACGAGCGCATCCGCTCCGCCGGCGACCGCCAGCGCGTCGGCCCCGAGCGCGACCTGACCGGCAAGTCCGAGAAGCTGAGAAAGATCGTCGAGCTGATGGCCGACAATCTCGACGAGCCGTTTTCCGCCGTCCAGCTCGCCAAGTCGGCCGGACTCTCGGTGCGCCAGGTCGAGCGCCTGTTCCTGCGCCACCTCAGCATGACGCCCGGCCGCTACTACATGCGCCTGCGCCTCGAACGCGCCCGCGAACTGCTGCGCCAGACCAACATGCCGATCCTCGACGTGGCGATCGCCACCGGCTTCACCTCGCACTCCTATTTCGCGCAGAGCTACCGTCTGCAATTTGGCCGCCCGCCGAGCGAGGAGCGGCGGACGACCTACTGAGCTGTTGTCCGAGCGGGAGCAGCCCGACGGCCGGATCAGACCAAGCGGTCAAGAACCGCCGATCCCAAACACGGTTTCCAGCGCCTCCCAGCTTTCGTCCATCGCGTAGCTTGCCGAAAGGTAGGGGATGCCGATGTGTCCGTAGCGGAGCGTCAACTGCTCCTCCGCGATTTCTTCGTTCAACCCGGCGATCTGGCTGACGAACATCACCGAAGCCAACCCGGTTCGATCCGCTCCGCCCCTGCAATGGATCAGGATCGGCCGCTCGGCCGTGCGCATCAACGCCAGCAGCGCTTTCGCGCGTTCCGGCGTCAGGACCTGCCGAGCCGACATGGGGAAGTCGATCAGCTTCACTCCAAGCGAATCGGCCGTGGCGCGCTCGGCATCGTGCCAGCTTTCTCCGGGCGGCGCGCCGCGCAGATTGATGATGGTCCTGATGTCGTGCTCGGTCACGCGTGCACGCAATTGCGAGGGTGACAGCTGCGCGGAGCGATACAGAGCGCCCGCGATGACCGTACCGAAATTGCCGGTCCACCAGGCGTTGATCTGGTGCACGGCCACCAGGGCCGCGAAGCCGCAGAAGAGCGCGGCGACCGCGCGCCAGCGTCGAGACGTTTTCATGGCTTTGCCTTGTGCCGTGTTTCCTGTGTCTGATGGGGCGAAAGCCGGCGGCGCGCTCGCGCCGCCGGCTGTTTGATGCGGCTAGATGACATCGCCGGGCGCTGGAGCCCGCTTGCGGCCGGTGATCATCGCGCGCACCAGGTTTTCATGGTGGCGGAAGCTCTCCAGCAGGACGCCCCCGATGTGCAGCACCACCAGGCCAAGCAGCAGATTGGCCAGCACTTCGTGCGTTTCCTCGACCCAGTCGACGCCCCAATAGGCATCCGTGGTCTGCATCCAGCCGGTCAGCGCGAGCGCCGCCATGGCGCCGAGCAGCGCCATCACCATCAGCGCGCCGACGGGGTTGTGGCCGAGATAGCGAGCCTCTCGATGGCGAACGATGTCCGCCGCGTAAACGGCAGTTTCGCGTGGGCCGCGGATGAACTGGCGAAACCGTGCATAGGGCGATCCCGCGATCCCCATGACGAGGCGCAGCGCCACCAGTCCGCCGGCGGCATAGCCTGCCCATTCGTGCACGCTCATCAGTTCGTCGCCGGTCAGCCACGCCACCGCGAAGCTGGTCGCCAGGCTCCAGTGGAAAATGCGGATGAATGGATCCCAGACCTTCACGGTGGCGCTCATGGCTCAGCCCTCGTCGTTTTCGCCAGACTCGTTCGAGCCGACCTGTTCGAGCGTCTTCGGATTGAAGCTCGCCTCGATCCTGTTGCCTTTGGCGTCGATGGCTTTCGCTTCGTAGCAGCCGTCTTCGGTCTTCACCGAGCGGACCTTCCAGCCATCGGCCTCGAGCTTGGTCTGCAGGGCCTCGCGCGGCTGCCATTCGGCGACGGGGACGTTGCATTTTTCGCCGGCGAATGCGGCGCCTGTGGAAGCTGCGCTCAGGAGCAGGGCGGCAAGGATGATCTTCTTCATGACGTTCTCCATTGGGTTGTTCCAATGGCGCCGTTTTGACCCGCCAAGCTGACAGCAACCTGAAGAGGCGCCGGAATGTGCTGGTGCCGGAATCTTGACCTGTGTCAGGCCGGTGTCAGCTTTCTCGCCTATAGTCTCCCGCGCGCGCCCGCCCCCCGGGCGCCTCCGGAGGCGGCGTTTGCGAATTCTACTGGTCGAGGATGACAGGGCGATCGGCGAAGCCGTCCGGGATCATATCGCAGCGCTTGGCCATGCCGTCGATTGGGCTCGCCGGATTTCCGAGGCCGACGAATCCGTCGCGGTCGCGCACTACGCGCTGATCCTGCTCGACCTCCATTTGCCTGACGGAAACGGCCTCGATTTTCTTCGCCGGCTGCGCAAGCGATCCGATGCGACACCGGTGATCGTGCTCACGGCACGCGATCAGTATTCCGACCGCATCGCCGGCCTCAACAGCGGCGCTGACGACTACCTGGTCAAGCCGTTCGATCTTGGCGAATTGGCCGCCCGCATCGCCGCCGTGGCGCGCCGCTACAATGGAAATCCGGATCCCGTATTGACCGTGGCCGGCCTCGAAATTGACCATGCCGCGCGACGTGTTCATCTGGAGGGACAGGAGATCGTCCTGACCGCCCGCGAGTGGGCCGTGCTCGACGCGCTGCTCGCGCGCCCCGGCGCCATCGTCTCGAAGGACAGTATCGAGGACGCCCTCTATGCCTTCGGGTCGGAGGTCGAGAGCAACACCGTCGAAGTCTATCTCAGCCGGCTGCGCAAGAAGATTGGCCGCGAACGTATCGTGACTCTGCGGGGATTGGGCTACCAGCTGGCCGATACTCCAAAGAGGCGTTCCAAATGACGCGCAGGCTCATACTCGCCTTGACGGCCGCCGTGGTCGTCTTTTGGATCGTCGCCGCCGGCATCGGAATGGTCGCGATGAACGACGAGTTCGACGAGGTCTTCGACAGCGCCCTGCAGGAAACCGCGCAGCGGCTGGTGCCGCTGATCGTCGACGATCTCTACCAGCGCGATGCCGCCAGCCAGCCCCGCATGCTCGACCGGACGGCCGTCGCCGACCACGAGGAATACCTCACCTACCAGGTCAGGGACTCGAGCGGCCGCGTCCTGATACACTCGCATGACGCTCCGTCGACGCCGTTCGATGCGCCGCTTGCGCGTGGCTTCTGGAATTCAGGCAATATGCGCATCTATACCGAAAGCGCCATCATCGACACGCTCTTCGTGCAGGTTGCCGATCCGTTGGACC
>JAUYMV010000605.1 GCA_030698645.1 Mesorhizobium sp. | reverse complement strand
CATCCAAAGGCGGATGTTTGGGTTCTCGTCGGGCCGCATGACGGCGGAGACGACGTTGGTGTCGAGGATGATCATCGCGCGAAATCGGGAGGCCGCAGGTAATCGCGCGGCATTTCCTCGAGAACCTCGCGATTGTCCTTGAAGAGCGCCGCGATCTCATCGCCGAGCCCCATCGTCGGTTCGCCTTCGTCCTTGACGGCGTCGCGCAGGATCGAGCGGGCCTCTTCCTCCATGCTGGTGCCATGCCGCGCGGCGCGCTTGCGCAGGCGGGTCTTGACGTCTTCCTCGATGTTGCGAACCAGCAACTGGGCCATGGCGTTCTCCGTGTTGATATCATGATAGCATGCCAAGTTACCTGACGCCAGCGACACCTGGTCCGTGACGCGGCCCACTCCGCCACCACCCGCCGAACGGCCGTTCTGGCCCCAGCGCCCGGCCCCGGCTGGGCCGTTGCGCGGCGGGCGGGGCGGGGGCTATAGGGGGCCTTCTCGCAGGACGCGCGCCTTGACCGACACGACAGCCGCAGCCGGGCGCCTGACGCCCAGCACCACCGCCTTCGGCGTCATCCTGGCGGTCAGCTTCTGCCATCTGCTGAACGACATGATGCAGTCGCTGCTGGCGGCGATCTATCCGATGCTGAAGGCCGATTACGGCCTCTCCTTCTGGCAGATCGGCCTGCTGACGCTCGCCTTCCAGGTGACCGCCTCGCTGCTGCAGCCGCTGATCGGGCTCTACACCGACAAGCGGCCGATGCCCTACTCGCTGCCCTTCGGCAGCGCCGCGACGCTCGCCGGCCTGCTGCTGCTGGCCAGCGCCAGCAGCTATCCGCTGCTCATCGCCGGCGCCGCCCTGATCGGCATCGGCTCGGCGATCTTCCATCCGGAATCCTCGCGCGTGGCGCGGCTGGCGTCGGGCGGCCGCTATGGCCTGGCGCAGTCGGTGTTCCAGGTCGGCGGCAATTTCGGCACCGCCATCGGGCCGCTGCTCGCCGCCTTCATCGTCGTGCCGCGCGGCCAGGCGAGCGTCGCCTGGTTCTCGCTCGCCGCCCTGCTGGCGATGGTCATCCTGTGGCAGGTCGGCGCCTGGTACAGCCGCTACCGGGCCAATGCGGCGAAGCGCGCGCCAGTCGCCGAGCCGGTGCGCCTGCCGCGCAGGACCGTGATGATCGCGCTCGCCGTGCTGACGCTGCTGACCTTCTCGAAGAACGTCTACATGGCGAGCCTGTCCAGCTACTATACCTTCTACGTGATCGAGAAGTTCGGCGTCAGCGTCCAGGAATCGCAGGTCATGCTGTTCGTCCTGCTCGGGGCGGCGGCGGTCGGCACCATCCTCGGCGGCCCGATCGGCGACCGGATCGGCGCCAAGAACGTGATCTGGTTCTCGATCCTCGGCGTCCTGCCGTTCACGCTGGCGATGCCCTACATGGACCTGTTCTGGACCGGCGTGCTGTCGGCCGTCATCGGCCTGATCCTGGCGTCGGCCTTCCCGGCCATCGTCGTCTTCGCGCAGGAACTGGTGCCCGGCCGGGTCGGCCTGATCGCCGGCATCTTCTTCGGCTTCGCCTTCGGCATGGGGGGTCTCGGCGCGGCGGTGCTCGGCGTCGTCGCGGACGCGCGCGGCATCGAATATGTCTACGCGATCTGCTCCTTCCTGCCACTGCTCGGGCTCGCCACCATCCTGCTGCCCGACATGCGCGCGGCGCGGGCGAAAGCGATCTGACGGGGGTACTCCCCAGCGCCGGGAAATCAGGCTATAGACGCGGCCCACACAGCGAGGCCGCACCGCGCCGATGGCGAAGATTCCCCTGAAGCTCGACCAGATGATCGACGGCGACGCGCTGCGCCATGCGCTGACCGCGCTGACCACGGCAAGCCATGGCGACGGCTCGGGCGCCAAGGTCCGCGTCACGGCGCTCGCGCTGCTGAAGGCGAGCATCGCCGAGGGCCGCGCCGTGGCCGAGACGATGCTGATGCAGGATGGCAGCGGCTCGGCCTGCGCCGCGCGGCTGTCCTACCTGATGGACGAGATCATCCGCGCGCTCTACGATTTCGCCACCGTCCACGTCTACCGGTCGAAGAACCCGTCCTCGGCCGAACGCATGGCCGTCGTCGCCGTCGGCGGCTATGGCCGCGGCACGCTGGCGCCCGGCTCCGACATCGACCTTCTGTTCGTGCTGCCCTACAAGCAGACGCCGTGGGGCGAGCAGGTCGTCGAATACATGCTCTACGTGCTGTGGGACCTCGGCCTCAAGGTCGGCCACGCGACGCGCAACATCGACGAATGCATCCGCCTGTCGCGCGCCGACATCACCATCCGCACCTCGATTCTCGAGGCGCGTTTCGTCTGGGGCGACACGGCGCTGTTCGACGACCTGGTCGGCCGGTTCGACAGGGAAGTGGTCAAGGACACCGGCGCCGAATATGCCCAGGCCAAGCTCGCCGAGCGCGACGAGCGGCACCGCAAGGCGGGCGAGAGCCGCTATCTCGTCGAGCCCAACATCAAGGACGGCAAGGGCGGCCTGCGCGACCTGCAGACGCTGTTCTGGATCGCCAAGTATTTCTACCGCGTACGCACCGGCGAGGAGCTCATCGAGAAGGGCGTGTTCACCGCCGAGGAACACCGCCAGTTCAAGAAGGCCGAGGATTTCCTCTGGGCGGTGCGCTGCCACATGCACTTCGTCACCGGCAAGGCCGAGGAGCGACTGCATTTCGACATCCAGCGCGAGATCGCGGCGAGGCTCGGCTACACCAGCCATCCCGGCCTGTCGGCGGTCGAGCGCTTCATGAAGCACTATTTTCTCGTCGCCAAGGACGTCGGCGACCTGACGCGCATCTTCTGCGCCGCGCTCGAGGAGGAGCAGGCCAAGCACGTGCCGGGCTTCAATCGGCTGTTCCTCAATTTCTCGCGCCGGCGCAAGAAGCTCGCGGGCGCGGCCGACTTCCTGGTCGACAACAACCGCATCACGGTGGCCGACGATGGCGTGTTCGAGAAGGACCCGGT
>JAUYMV010000595.1 GCA_030698645.1 Mesorhizobium sp. | reverse complement strand
GGCTGTCTCGTGGCAAGGGATGCTTCGAGATTTCGACGGCGGCGTTCGAGGTCGTCGTCGCGGTGGTCCCTGTCGCCCTGCCCGCCCGGCCCGGATCTTCCGGTTTCGCCTGGCCCGTTTCTACCGGCCATCGCAACCTCCATGCCCCGGCCAGCGGGCTCAATTCCCGTCCGCTCCAAGTCGCGCGCAACATAGTTAGGGGGCCTTGCCCCGTCAAGCCGGGTGGAGGCTCGTATAGCCGACTAATTCTTACAATGAAATCAGACGGTTACTGACGTGCGACATAGTGCGCGGCCGTTTGGCGGAGGGCATGCCCGCGAATCCTCGCACCAAGCATGCCCGGGACGGAAACCCGTCAGCTCCAGCCACCGCCATAGGTGCGGTAGAAGATGTGGAGGCCGATCTTCTTCATCTTCTGCATCGAGCGCGCCCAGCCCGGGCTGACATATTGCGCGTAATAATGCGTGGATGATGCAACCTCGGGCAGGAAGATCTTTCCGGCCGTCACCGCCATCGCGATGTCCTGGGCGGTCTTGTAGCTCTTCTGGTTGTTGATGACGTCCTTCTTGCCGTCGCAGGCGAAGGAGAACTGGCAGCGGTTCTTAAGATGCTGGTTCTGGTAGACGACACCGCAGATCGTTCCCGGATAGGTCGGGTTGCGCACGCGGTTGAGCACCACCTGCGCCACCGCTGCCTGACCGCGCAGGCTCTCGCCGCGCGCCTCGAAGTAGATCGCGGTGGCTAGGCACTTCTGCTCCTTCGCCGAGAAGACGTCCGGCGGCAGCGGCTTGCTCATCCAGCCATGATCGCCCTTGGAGACCGGCGGGATGAAGCGCCCGGTGTCGTCGGGATCCTTCATCAGGCTCTCGAAAGGCGAGGCATGGGCGTAGTCGGGCATGGCCGGCGCATAGGCGGTGGCCAGGATGTCGGCCTTGTCGCTGGTGATCAGGCTCGCCAGGACGGCGGGAACGCCGGGATCGCGCTTCTTGTCGTGCTTCATGTAGAAGGCGTTGGCGATCTCGACTTCCTTGCCGCGAATGTCGGGCATGGCGAAGGCCATCCGGACCTCGTCTTTCCGGGGGCCGATGAGCAGGCTGGTGCGCTTGAAGATCGATCCGGCGTCGAAAGTCCTCGGCGGCGAAACGGGCGCGATGTGGACG
>JAUYMV010000583.1 GCA_030698645.1 Mesorhizobium sp. | reverse complement strand
GGCCGGGCCGAAACAGGAGGCGCCCTGGACCGCGCCGATGATAACGGGTCCGGGCTTGGCGACGAGCGCGTCGAAGGCCGTCTTGGCGGCAAGGGCGTGATCGATGTGGCAGACCGACTCGGTGTATCCGTCGGGGCCGAGGCCCTCGATCTCGTCGAAGGCGAGCTCGGGTCCGGTGGCGATCACAAGATAGTCGTAGGCGAGACTGACGCCATCGTTGAGTTCGATCGTCTTCTTGTCGGGATGCAGCCGCTTGGCGCCCTGCGGATGGAGGGCGATGTTTCGCCGTTTCAGCACCGGGATGAGATCGACCTCGACCGCCGCCCTGTCGCGCCAGCCGACGCCGACCCACGGGTTGGACGGCACGAACGAATACTGACTGCCATTGTTGACGACCGAAACCTGATGCTCCTTCGACAAGGCGTCGCGCAACTCATACGCCATTATGGTGCCACCCAACCCCGCACCGAGGACTACGACATGTGCCATTCTCTTCTCCCTGAAAGCCGCTGCCGCCTCCTCGAGGCTACGAGGCTCCTCCGCCGGCTGAACCGAAGTTGCCCGATCTAATCACCTGATACGACGCGCGCCTTGACCCTGGTCAAATCCCGAAACGACGGGCTGCCTATCGTACCCGCCGCCGAGCGAACCCGGGACGCCTTGACAAGTCTCGGGGTCGGCGCGATATTATTTGCACCTTTTAATATGATAATGTATTCATATGCGCAACATGAAAATCACAGAACTCGATCTCATGGCGCGGGAGGCCACCGAACTGCTCTCGGCCATGGCCAATGAAAAGCGGCTGATGATCCTTTGCCACCTGCTGGACGGCGAGACGAGCGTCAACGATCTGGCCGAACTGGTCGGCATGAACCAGTCGGCGCTGTCGCAGCAACTGGCCAAGCTGCGCGCGCTCAAGATCGTCGAGACGCGGCGCGACGCGCAACAGGTGCGCTACCGCCTCGCTTCGGCCGAAGTCGAGCGCGTGCTGCAAACGCTCTACGGGATCTATTGCGACCCCGAGACGATGACCGCGCGCGGCCGCGCGCGG
>JAUYMV010000582.1 GCA_030698645.1 Mesorhizobium sp. | reverse complement strand
GGGAACTGCAGATCTCGACCGCGCTGTAGCACTCACTTTTCAGCGACTGGGGAGGCCGTCCGCGAGGGCGGCCTTTTTCGCATCGGCTTCCGATGCGGGCTCTCAGGGGGATTATGCAGGTAGGTCCGTGTCGCTCGCGCGGGTCCAGCGCGTCGTCCTGCCGCAAATACGCTGCTATTTTTCGCAACCGCGAAGTGGCAGCTCCTGGTCAAACGTGCTAACTGCGCCGCGAAACCACCCGACCCGACCGCAAGGACGACACCGATATGGCGACAGCCGGCACGACAGCGTTTTTCTCCACGCCGCTCGAGGAGCGCGATCCGGAAATCTTTGGGGCGATCCGCTCGGAGCTCGGTCGCCAGCGCCACGAGATCGAGCTGATCGCGTCGGAAAACATCGTGTCGCGCGCTGTGCTGGAAGCGCAGGGCTCGGTGATGACGAACAAATACGCCGAGGGCTATCCCGGAAAACGCTACTATGGCGGCTGCCAGTTCGTCGACATCGCGGAGGAACTCGCCATCGAGCGGGCGAAGAAGCTGTTTGGCGCCAAGTTCGCCAACGTCCAGCCGAACTCCGGCAGCCAGATGAACCAGGCCGTGTTCCTGGCGCTGCTGCAGCCGGGCGACACCTTCATGGGGCTCGACCTGAATTCGGGCGGCCACCTGACGCATGGCTCGCCGGTCAACATGAGCGGCAAATGGTTCAATGTCGTCTCCTACGGCGTGCGGCCCGACGACCAGCTGCTCGACATGGACGAGATCGCCGAGATCGCGCGGGCGAAAAAGCCGAAGCTGATCATCGCCGGCGGCACCGCCTATTCGCGCCTCTGGGACTGGAAGCGCTTCCGCGAGATCGCCGACGAGATCGGCGCCTGGCTGATGGTCGACATGGCGCATATCGCCGGGCTCGTGGCCGGCGGCCAGCACCCGTCGCCGATTCCGCATGCGCATGTGGTGACCACGACGACGCACAAGTCGCTTCGTGGCCCGCGCGGCGGCATGATCCTGACCAATGACGAGGACATCGCCAAG
>JAUYMV010000581.1 GCA_030698645.1 Mesorhizobium sp. | reverse complement strand
GGCCGCACTCGGCAGCCTCGGCGCCCTGCCCTCGACGCTGGCGGCGAGCCTCAGCGAGGCGCTCGCCGACGAACTACCGCTTTTGAAGCGTGATGGCGGCTTCGTGCGGGCGGGCTGCGACGCGGAGCTGGACGAGATGCGCAGCCTGCGGGACGCCTCGCGAAAAGTGATCGCCGGCATGGAGCGCGACCTGATCGAGGAGACCGGCATCCGCTCGCTGAAGATCCGCCACAACAACGTGCTCGGCTATTACATCGAGGTGACGGCCAATCATTCCGAGATCATGGCCGGATCGGATGCCGCCAAGGCGCGCTTCATCCACCGCCAGACGATGGCGTCGGCCATGCGCTTCACGACGACGGAGCTGGCCGGGCTGGAGACGAAGATCGCCAATGCGGCGGACCGGGCGCTGACGCTGGAGCTCGCCGTGTTCGACCGGCTGCTCTGCGAGATCGTGGCGCAAGCCGACGCGATCCGCGCCGGAGCGGATGCGCTCGCCGTGCTCGACGTGTCGGCCTCGTTCGCCGCACTTGCGGAAGCCGAGGACTACTGCCGCCCGGTGGTCGACACGTCGCTTGCCTTCCGCATAGAGGGCGGGCGGCATCCGGTGGTGGAACAGGCGCTGCGCCGCCAGGCGGGGGCGGCCTTCGTCGCCAACGACAGCGACCTGTCGCCTGACGGCAACGACCGCTTTGGCGCGATCTGGCTCTTGACCGGGCCGAACATGGGCGGCAAGTCGACCTTCCTGCGCCAGAACGCGCTGATCGCCATTCTCGCGCAGGCCGGCTCCTTCGTGCCGGCGCGGTCCGCCCATATCGGGACGGTCGATCGCCTCTTCTCCCGTGTCGGCGCGTCGGACGACCTGGCGCGCGGGCGCTCGACCTTCATGGTCGAGATGGTCGAGACCTCGGCGATCCTCAACCAGGCGGGCGAGCGCGCGCTCGTCATCCTGGACGAGATCGGCCGGGGCACGGCGACCTATGACGGGCTGTCGATCGCCTGGGCGGCGGTCGAATATCTGCACGAGAAGAACCGCTGCCGGGCGATCTTCGCGACGCATTTCCACGAACTGACGGCGCTGGCCGGAAAACTACCGCGGCTGCACAACGTCACCATGCGGGTCAAGGAATGGGAGGGCGACGTGGTTTTCCTGCACGAGGTCGGCAAGGGTGCCGCCGACCGCTCCTATGGCGTGCAGGTGGCGCGGCTGGCGGGCCTGCCGGAGGCGGTGGTGGAGCGCGCGCGCGAAGTGCTCGGCGAACTGGAAGCCGGCGAAACATCCGGCAAGGCGTCCAGGCTCGCCGACGATCTGCCGCTGTTTTCGGCGGTGGTCCGGCGAGAGACGCCGAAGCCGACGACGCCGACGGCGAACAATGCGCTCGCCGAGGCGCTGAATGCCCTGCACCCCGACGAGATGACGCCGAAGGAGGCGCTCGACGCGCTCTACCGGCTGAAGGGCATGGCGCGCTGAGGCAAGCGGATGGCGGAGACGCCGGTTGCCTTCGCGGCATCGAAACACGACATTGCGCGGGCCGCCGCCATCCCGGCGCCTCCATCATGCACACCTGAAGGCAATCCCCCATGACCGAACGCAGATCGCCCCTCTATGCGAACATCGTCGCCAGCGGCGCCACGATGGGGCGGGTCGGAGGCGAGTTCGTTTCGGCGAAATACTACAGCTCCGTCGAGGCGGAGCACCTGAACACGCGGGCGAATGTCGGCATGCAGGACCTCTCCACCATGGGCAAGATGGACATCAGGGGTCCGGACGCCGAGGCGCTGGTCAATTACGTGGTGGTCAACGACGTGGCGCGCATCGCGCCCGGCCAGGTGCGCTACTCGACGGTCTGCCGCGAGGATGGCGGCATCATCGACGACCTCACGGTGTTCCGGCTGGGCGAGGAGCATTTCATGCTGGTGACCGGTTCGGTCAACCGGCTGAAGATGCTGCCCTGGTTGCGCAGGCACGCAGAGGGCCGGCGCGCCTATGTCACCGACATGACCGCGGCGATCGCCTTTCCGACCATCCAGGGGCCGCGCTCCCGCGATCTGCTCAAGGCGCTCGTCAGCGAGGCCGATCTGGACGGGCTGAAACGCTGGACCTTCACCCATGGCCAACTCGGCGACACGCGCGTGATGATCTCGCGCACCGGCGTCACCGGCGAGCTTGGCTTCGAACTCTTCGTCCCGGCCGACGAGGCGGCCAGCGTCTGGGACCGCATCGTCAGGGCGGGCGCCGATTTCGGCCTGAAACCCTATGGCGTGCTGGCGATGTTCACGCTGGGGCTGGAGAAGGCCTATCCGGCGCACGGCATCGACATGGACGAGAGCCGCACGCCGTTCCATGTCGGGCTCGACCGCTGGGTGAAGTTCGACAAGGGCGACTTCGTCGGACGCGAGGCGCTGATGAAGGTGCGCGAGGCCGGCGTCAGCCAGAAATG
>JAUYMV010000580.1 GCA_030698645.1 Mesorhizobium sp. | reverse complement strand
AGCCGGGCGATCGGCGAAACGATGATCGTCGTGATGGCCGCCGGCCTGATCGCCAAGATGACGCTGAACCCGTTCGATTCGGTGACCACCGTCACCGTTCAAATCGTCACGCTGCTGATCGGCGACAGCGAGTTCGACAATCCCAAGACGCTCGCTGCCTTTGCGCTTGGCCTGATGCTGTTCCTCATCACACTCGGCTTGAATCTGATCGCCCTGCGCACCGTGCGTAAGTATCGGGAGAAATACTGATGTCCGCGACTGAAGTTCTCGGCGGTACGGGGATTCCATCGACGCTGCGTCAGCCAGTCGTCTGGAAGTCCGACGCGATGGCCAACCGGCGCAAGGCGCGCTATGCGGCCGACCGTCGCCTGCAGCTCTACGGGATGGCGGCCATTGCCTTCGCGCTCGGCTTCCTGGCGATCCTGATCGGCACGCTGACCTTCACGGGATACCGCGCCTTCACCCAGTCGATGGTCACGATCGACATCGATTTCAGTTCGGCGGAAATCAATCGCGCGAACCCGATGGAATCCAACTGGCGCGCCATCTTCCGCCAGGCGGTCATCGACGATGTCGGAGAACTGTCGCGCTCCGAGGAGCGGGACTACTTCTCGATGTTCACGTCGTCCGCCCCGTTCCTGATCCGGGACCAGATCATTGCCGATCCCACGATCCTGAAAGGGCGCGCGACCTTTGTCGTGCCGATGTCGGACCCGATCGACCAGCTCGCCAAGGGGCTTGTGAATACCGACCTGCCGGAGAGCCAGCGCCGCGTGAACGACAAGCAGATCGAGCTGTTCAATCAGCTCAAGGCGAAAGGCGCCATCACGATACCGTTCAACTGGGGCCTGTTCTTCAACGCCGACAGCCGGTTTCCCGAACTCGCAGGCCTGGCGGGCGCCATCTCGGGCTCGTTCTGGCTACTGCTCGTCTGTTTCCTGATCAGCTTCCCGGCTGGAATTGGCGCGGCGATCTATCTCGAGGAGTTCGCGCCGAAGAACCGGTTCACCGACTTCATCGAAATCAACATCAACAATCTGGCTGCCGTCCCATCGGTCGTTTTCGGTCTTCTGGGTCTCGCGGTCTTTCTGGGTTGGTTCGGATTGCCGCGTTCCGCGCCGCTGGTCGGCGGCATGGTGCTGGCGCTGATGACCTTGCCGACGATCATCATCGTCGCGCGCGCGGCGCTCACCTCGGTGCCGTCGTCCATCCGCGAGGCGGCGCTCGGCATCGGCGCGTCCAAGCACGAGGCGATCTTCCACCACATCCTGCCGCTCGCCATGCCGTCGATCATGACCGGCACGATCATCGGCCTCGCCCAGGCGCTCGGCGAAACCGCGCCGCTGCTGCTGATCGGCATGAACGCCTTCATCACGAGCCCGCCCGACGGCATCTTCGAAGCGTCCACGGCGCTGCCGACGCAGATCTACATCTGGGCGGACAGCCCGGAGCGCGGCTTCGTGGCGCGGACCTCGGCGGCCATTCTGGTGTTGCTGGGCTTCCTCATCACCATGAACGGTATTGCGATCTTCCTCAGGCAGCGCTTCGAACGCCGCTGGTAATGGAGTAGAAGGATATGAACATGCTCACCGAAGCTGCGATCGAACAGAAGCTGAATCCGATGTCCGATGATGTGACCATCAAGATGCGCGGCAAGGACGTCAACGTGTTCTATGGCGAGAAGCAGGCGCTTTTCGGCGTCAATCTCGACGTGCGTCAGCATCAGGTCACGGCGCTGATCGGACCATCCGGTTGCGGCAAGTCGACCTTCCTGCGCTGCCTCAACCGGATGAACGACACGATCGACGTCTGCCGCATCACCGGCGACATCACGCTCGACGGCGAGAACATCTACGATCCCAAGATCGACGTCGTCGAGTTGCGCGCGCGCGTCGGCATGGTGTTCCAGAAGCCGAACCCGTTCCCGAAGTCGATCTATGAGAACGTCGCCTACGGGCCGCGCATCCACGGGCTGACGACGAGCAAGGCGGAACTCGACCAGGTCGTCGAGGCCAGCCTGAAGAAGGCGGCGCTCTGGAACGAGGTCAAGGACCGGCTGACGGAGTCCGGCACCGGCCTGTCGGGCGGCCAGCAGCAGCGCCTTTGCATCGCGCGCGCCATCGCGGTGTCGCCGGAGGTGATCCTGATGGATGAGCCGTGCTCGGCGCTCGACCCCATCGCCACCGCCAAGGTCGAGGAACTGATCGACGAACTGCGCGAGAACTACACGATCGTCATGGTGACGCACTCGATGCAGCAGGCGGCCCGCGTTTCGCAGCGCACGGCGATGTTCCATCTCGGCTATCTGGTCGAGGAGGGCGCCACGGAAAAGATGTTCACCAGCCCGGATGACAAGCGCACCCAGGACTACATCACCGGCCGGTTCGGCTG
>JAUYMV010000579.1 GCA_030698645.1 Mesorhizobium sp. | reverse complement strand
TTCGACGATCTCGACCCGTTGCGCGCCGAGCCCGAGGTCGAAATCGTCTTCGTGCCTCCCGGTCGGCCGCTTCCCGACGATGCCGGACTGGTCGTCATCCCCGGCTCGAAATCCACCATCGCCGATCTCGCCGCCTTCCGGGCCAACGGCTGGGAGCGCGACCTCATCGCACACCGCAGGCGCGGCGGGCATATCGTCGGCCTGTGCGGCGGCTACCAGATGCTCGGGCGCCGCGTGTCCGATCCGCTGGGCCTCGACGGCACCGCCCTGGAAGCAGAAGGTCTCGGCTTGCTCGACACCGAGACCGTGATGGCGCCGGAAAAGCAGGTGCGCAATGTCGTCGCGCGCTCGGTGGCGTTCGGATTGGACCTCACAGGCTACGAGATCCATCTCGGCCGCACGACCGGACCGGATTGCCGGCGGCCCGTGGTCACCATCGACGGTATCGCCGACGGGGCAATCTCGGCCGACGGCAAGGTGATGGGCGTCTACCTGCACGGGCTGTTCGGCGCCGATGCGTTCCGCAGGGCGTTTCTCGAAAGCCTCGGCGTCCAAGCCGGGAGCGTCGACTATCGCGCCGGCGTCGAGCAGGCGCTCGACGCCATCGCCGCGCATCTGGAAACCCATCTCGACTGCGACGCGCTCTTCGCCGCCGCGCGTTAGCGCTAAGGCTTGCCGTCGACTGCGCTCACGCTGTCTCACCCGGCTTGGGTCGGTAGGTGCCGAAGCACCAGACCACGCCTTCCGGGTCGGCGCAGATGAAATCGCGGCTGCCATAGTCGCGGTCGTTGAGTTCTTCGAGAATCTTCGCGCCGGCTGCCCTGGCGGTTGCATAGGCGGCGTCCGCGTCGTCGACCGCGACATAGACCGACTTGCCGCCGTTGCCGCCCGGCTGGCCGACCAGCGCACCATAGGCGTCGTCGCGCACCGAGCCCAGCATGATCATGGACGGCCCGAGCGAGAGCTGTGCATGGGCGACATGATCGCCGTCCATGAATTTCGCGTCGAGCGAAAAACCGAAGGCTTCGCGGAGCCAGTCGATCATCGCCGCGGCGTCGCGGTAACGGAAGGTCGGATAGAGGCGTGGGGCTTCCTGGGTCATGGCCATCTCCTGTCGTCGGTCTTGTTCGCGCAGGCTACCCCGCGATGCCCGCCCGATCTTGAAGAAATGTTACCGCGCGGCGGCTGGATGACCGAGGCTTGCCGCGGCGGGCGTGACGCCGGAAAATTCGCGGAACTCGCGCGCCAGATGCGCCTGGTCGGCATAGCCGCAGGCCGCCGCGATGTCGGCCCAGCCTTCGCCGCCCTGCCGGGCCAGCGCCAGGGCCGCGTTGAAGCGCGCGATCCGGGCGACGGATTTCGGGCCGAGGCCGATCTCGTCGCGGAATCGCTCAACGAGGTGCTTGCGGCTCCAGCCGATGTCGCTCGCCAGTCTAGCGATGCGGATCTTGCCGTCGGTGCGGAGCAAGCGCTCGTAGGCCCACCGGACCGCCGTGTCGGACGTCGGGTTTCCTGTCAGCCGTGTCCGGACGAAATCGATCACCAGATCCAGCCGCCGGGGCCAGGACCGCTCGTCGCCGAGCCGCCGCCGGAGCGCTCCGATCCGCGAATCGCCGAGTTCATCGAGCGACACCATTCGCCTAGAGATTTCGTGCATCGGCAGGCCGAAGAAGCGCCTCGCGCCGGTCGGCGTGAAGTTGACCTGGATGCATTCCGCGGCTCCGTCGGAGTTGATCAGCACGTGGCCCGGAAAAAGTCCCGAGGTGAAGCTGGCAAAGCGATCGTCCGGCGTCGGCGCGCGGCCAAGTCCGATCTCGAAGGCGCCGCCGAAGCTGATAACCAGCGGCACGACGAGCGACGCCATTTCGACCGATGCATCGAGCCGCTGGCCGCCCTCCCGATAGCCGACGATATCCGTGACGAGGCCGGCGAAGTCCGGCGGACAGGGGCGCCGCAGCATCAGGGGCTCGGCCGCGTCTGCCTCGAACAGCGCCGACGGAGCTTCGGATGGTTCTGACTGCATCGCCTTCCTCCAAGTGCGAGAGGACGAGGAGTTTTCCTAGTCGTCCTGTGCCCGTCGACCCCCTTCAACCTGGGAAATCGGCGCATGTCGGGCGAACCCGTCAAACCTGAATGCCCAAAACGCCGAGACGGTCAGGAGCGCGGCTGCGAAATAGATGTAGTCCAGCCAATATACATGGCTCAAGGCGCCGAGGAACCCGTGACTGACGACCGGATGGATTAGCGGACTGAACTCCGGAACGTACCAGCAAAACGCTTCGAGTGCATAATCGTTGGCGACGCAGATCGGTGCGATGCCGTCCTGGGCGAAATACTTGCCGCAGGTCGCCAGCCAGATGGCCCAGAGAAGGACGACGGGCTCCAGATGGCGAAACCGGGCATCACGCGCCGGTTTCAAGAGTCCGTCCACGAAGACGATCACAGATGGGATGATAGCAAAAATATAGAACCGCGTTCCGAACGAAAATCCGCCATACCAGGACCACCACGTGCTGTATAAGAGCAGAGCGCTTATCAGGAACGTCAAAGCGTAAGATTTGTATTTATAGTCTCGCACAAAGAGCAGTATCAGGAATGGGTTGAACAGGAATATGCTTTTTCCGAAGGAGAATATATTGCTGATCAGCCCCAGCAGGACAGGGTAGCTGAAACCTGGGCGTCCCGAGTAGGGTAGAATGGTTCTGAATCCATTCTCGCCAGGTCCGGCGTAGGGATTGTCGAAGAGCTGTCCTTTGACCAGCAGGTCAACCATGACCGCGGTGACAGCTATTGCAAGGGTCGCCAGCAAGAATTGCAGCAGCCGCGCATCTTCGTCATGGCCGCGCCATTGCCGCCACGCTGCCAGTACGACGACCGCGCAAAGCGGTCCCATCAGGACGTAGGTGTTCGCAATGCCCAGCGCGCCGACAAGAGCGCCGATCATCAACCCCGTCGGCCCTCTGGACCGGTGAAACAGCAAGAACCCCAGCGCCATGAGGGTTGACGACGTGATCTCGGCGTAGAATTGCCCCAGATAATGCGACAGCATCGATAGCGGAAGGAGTGCGCCGACGAGGGCCGGACGACGCCAGTCCTTGTCGACAATCAGGAAAGCGATCGAACTGGCCAGCACCAGCGACAACTCAAAATACCTGGGGATGGCTTGTTCCGGAAGGCCGGAATAGATCGTCCTCGCCAGGATATCGACCATCTTTGCCAGAAACGGCTGCACGTTCGAGTATTTGCTGAACTCGGCCGCCTCGCCCGAAAACATGTCCAGGAACGTCCGATAGCGCACCTGTCCGTCAGCCTGCGGCGTCCGCACGGTCGAAAATGCGAACATCAAGGAGAACAGGGATAGACAGGCAATCATCGACTTCTGAATGGAGCGTGACGCGTTCATCATTGAGGTCGATATGTCTTCGATGACGTGATGCCGATGTCTCGGTCGGGTTGCGTTGATTGGAGCGTGCATCGTCCGCCGGGCAAACTCAACGAAAAGCGCGCGGGACCAGCCCGCGCGCTTCTGATTATGCGTGGTCGTTCAGGCGCCCTTGAGCAGGCAGCCGACGGCAAGAACGACGAATGCGATCGTCATCACCCAGAAGGCCGGAACCGGGATGAAGGTGATGACGCTCAGGAACATCAACAACGCGATAATCGCGATGACCACTGCGATGATGAAGACGACTTGGGTTGGTGCGCTTAGATTCATGGTTCCCTCCAGTGGAATCATTTGCCACGCGGCAAGAGTAGCATTTTTTGGCTGCCGAAAGGGATTGTTCGACCGGGAATGCGAAATCTAGAAGCCAAGCGCGCCGCGGAGCGGGTTGGCGGGATCCATCAGCAGCCGGATCGCCAGCGCCGTACAGGTGATCACGAGCAGCGGCTTGATGAGCCTGGCGCCGTTCTTCATGGCAAGTCCGGCGCCGATGCGCGCGCCGGCGAACTGGGCGATGCCCATCAGGAGACCGATCTTCCAGTAGACCGCTCCCACCAACGCGAAGGCGGCGAAACCGCCGAGGTTGGAGGCGAAGTTCAGCAGCTTCGTGTGGGCCGTCGCCTTCAGCACGCCGAAACCGGCCAGCGCCACGAAGGCCAGCATGAAGAAGGAGCCGGTTCCGGGACCGAACACGCCATCGTAGAAGCCGATCGCCGGAACGACGAGCAGGCCGAACAGGAACGGCGTCATGCGCTCGGCCCGATCGACGTCGTCCATGTTCGGCTTGAAGGCGAAGTAGAGCGCGATGGCGACCAGCATGAAGGGCATGACCGCGCGCAAGAGTTCGCCCGGCAGCACGGTTGCCAAGAGCGCGCCCGCGCCGGCGCCGGCGAAGGAGAGAGCCGCCGACGGCATTTGGCGGCGCAGATCGACATGGCCCTTGGCGGCATAGGAAATCGTCGCCGATCCGGCGCCAAACAGGCCCTGCAGCTTGTTGGTGCCAAGCGCGGCGACAGGCGGCAGTCCGGCGAGAAGCAGGGACGGCACGGTGATGAGCCCGCCGCCTCCGGCAATCGAATCCACGAAGCCCGCGATGAAGGCGGCCGCCACCAGAAGCAGAACGGTTTCGCTGGCGAGATCGAACATGAGACGGGTTCCGGTGGGAATTCCCACGCCGCACGCTGCGGCAGGCAACGAGGCCATATCCGCAATCGCGGTTCCGCGCTAGATTGCCGTCCAACAGGAGATCCATCACATGTCGACCGGTATCATCGAACGCATCCGAGTGCTCTTCGAGGGCGATCCGGCGGTGCGTCGCGTCGCCGACGATCCGGTGCTGACCGCTGAACTCATGCTGCTGTTTCGCATGGTGCTGGCCGACGGCGAAGCCGCCGAGCCCGAAATGGCCGCGTTCCGCCGTATCTGCCGCGACGCCTTCGGCATCGGCGAGGAAAGCCTGAAGCAGGTCGTCGCCTATCTGCAGGATTTCGGTTACGAGACCACCGAGCCCCGGGCGCTCGGCGCCTTCGGCGGGCTGCCGCTGCATCGGCGCATCGAGCTCGCCCGCCATATGGCCGAGATCGCCAAGGCGGACCAGAAACTGTCGAAGCAGGAGGTCGATCTCCTGAAGCGGACGATCTCCATCCTGCATGTCGATCCGATGGACGTGGTTGGACCGCCCCGCTAGGCGGGGGATGCAGGGCTTCGGAGTGATCGGCGACCCTTCGCCCGGCTATCCCTGCTCCTGAAACCGTTTCGCGATCGCCCGGTGCAGATCCGGCGCCGCGGCCACCAGCGCCTTCGCCGCGTCGGATTGCGGATGGTCGAGGATGTCGCCGGTGCGTCCTTCCTCGACGATCCTTCCATCGTGCATGACCATGACTTCGTCGGTAATGGCGCGCGCCACCGTCAGATCGTGCGTGATGAACAGATAGGCGACGCCCAGCCGCTGGTTCAGGTCGGCGAACAGATCGAGGATCTGCGCCCGGATCGACACGTCGAGCGCCGACACCGGCTCGTCGGCGACGATCAGCTTCGGCTCGGTGATGATGGCGCGCGCGATCGACAGGCGCTGGCGCTGGCCGCCGGAGAATTCGTGCGGATACTTGTCCATGTCGGCCTTTGCCAGCCCGACTTCATGCAACGCCTTGGCGACGCGCTCGCGCCGTTCGGCGGGCGTCGGCTTTCCGTCCAGCAGATGCAGGGGCTCCGAAACCAGCCGCTCGACGGTGTGGCGCGGATTGAACGAGCCGTAGGGATCCTGGAAAACCACCTGCATGTTGCGGCGGAAGGGCCGCAGCGCCGTTTCGTCCTTGCCGAGAAGGCTGTCGCCCAGGAAGCGGATGTCGCCGGCGGTCGGCGCGTCGAGCGCCAGGATCATCCGGGCGAGGGTCGACTTGCCGCAGCCCGAGCGTCCGACGAGCGCCACCGACTGTCCGGGCTTCAGGGAAAACGACACGTCGTTGACGGCGCGGAATGGCTCGCCCTTCCGGAACAGCGAGACGCGGCGACCGGGGTAGTCCCGGCTGACGTTGCGGATCTCCAGCAGGTTTTCGGCCTTCGAGCTTGCGGCCGTCGTGTGCGGCCGCGCCGGCACATGCATCGATGCCTGGGCGAGCTGCCGCGTATAGGGGTGCACCTGTTCCGACAGCGTCTTCGCCGTCTCGCCATCCTCCATCACCTCGCCATGGCGCATGATGGTGACGCGGTCGGCCATGTCGGCGACCACCGCCAGGTCATGGCTGATCAGCAGCAGGCCCATCCGGTTCTCGTCGACGAGGTCTTTCAGGAGTTCGAGGATCTGCTTCTGCAGCACGACGTCGAGCGCGGTCGTCGGTTCGTCGGCGATCAGCAGCTTCGGCTTCAGCGCGCAGGCGATCGCGATCACGACGCGCTGGCGCTGGCCGCCGGACAGTTCGTGCGGGTAGCGCGAGAGCGGAAACTTCGCCTCCGGCAGGCCGACCCGGTCGAGGATCTTTCGGGCGCGCGCCTCGGCGTCCGCGCGGTTGGCGCCGGTGTGCCAGCGGATGCCCTCCGATACCTGTTCGCCGATCGTCTTGACCGGGTTCAGCGCCGTCATCGGCTCCTGGAAAACCATGCCGATGTCGTCGCCGCGCAGCCGGCACATTGCCTGCTCGCTGGCGCCGAGGATGTCGATGCCGTTGAAGGTCACGCGGCCCGATGCGCGCGCCGCGTAAGGCATCAGTTGCATGATGGCGAGCGCCGTCATCGACTTGCCCGAGCCGGATTCGCCGACGAGGCCCATGACCTCGCCCTCGGCGATGGACAGGTCGACCCCCTTCAGAATCGGCGTTCCGCCGATGTCGAGCGTCAGGTTCTCGATCTCCAGCAAGCTCAACGTTCACGCCTCAGTTTCGGATCGAGGATGTCGCGCAGGCCATCGCCGAGCAGATTGAGGCCGAGCACCGTGATGACGATCGCCATGCCGGGGAAGATGGCGAGATAGGGCGCCACCATCATGCGCGTCTGCGCGTCGAACAGCATGCGGCCCCAGGACGGCATCGGCGGCTGCGCGCCGAGGCCGAGATAGGAAAGGCTGGCTTCCGCGAGAATGCCGAGCGCGAACTGGATGGTGCCCTGGACGAGCAGCATCGAGGCGATGTTGGGCAATATGTGCTCGATGGTGATCAGCGCCTTGCCCTTGCCGCTCGCGCGGGCGGCCAGAATGTACTCGCGCGGCCACAGCGCCAGCGCGCCGGCGCGGGCGACGCGGGCGAACACCGGCACGTTGAAGATGCCTATGGCAATGATGGCGTTGATGGCGCCCGGACCGAACACGGCGGTGATCATCACCGCGGAGAGCAGCGCGGGAAACGCGAAGACGAGGTCATTGAAGCGCATCAGCACCTCGTCGGCGACGCCGCCGCGCGCCGCCGCCCAGCAGCCGAGCGGAATGCCGATGCCCATGCCGATGCCGACGGCGACCAGCGCCACCGCGATCGAATTGCGCGCGCCGACCATGATCATCGACAGGATGTCGCGGCCGAAATGGTCGGTGCCGAACCAATGGACCGCCGATGGCGTCTGCATGCGGTCGGCGATGATGAGGACGGTCACGTCGAAGGGTGTCCAGAGATAGGACATCAGCGCCATGGCGGCGATGACAGCGGTGATCACGAAACCGGTGAGGAACGAGCGGCTGGCGAATGCCTGGCGCAGAATGCCGGCTTCCTGCCCGGACTCCCGCACGCTCATGCGCGGATCCTCAGGCGGGGATCGACCAGAGCGTAGGCGAGGTCGACCAGCAGGTTGACGACGATGACGCTTGCGACCAGCAGGATGACGACGCCTTCGACGACGATCAGGTCGCGCTGGGTGATCGCCTGGAAGACGAGGCGGCCGAGGCCTGGAAGATAGAAGACGTTCTCGATGATGATCGTGCCGGCGAGCAGGAAGGCGAACTGCAGGCCCAGTATCGTCAGGACCGGGATCATCGCGTTGCGCAGCGCATGGCGCCACAAGACGATGCGGCGCGGCATGCCCTTGGCGCGCGCGGTGCGGATGTAGTCCTCGCCAAGCACTTCCAGCATCGCCGAGCGGGTGACGCGGGCAAGGATGGCGGCCTGCGGCAGGGCGAGCGCCACCGATGGCAGGATGAGCGCCTTGAGCCCCGGCCAGAGGCCGGCAGACCAGCCCGGGAACCCGCCGGCCGGCACCCAGCGCAGCCAGACGGCAAAGACATAGACCAGCAGGAGCGCGAACCAGAAGTTGGGCACCGCGACGCCGATCTGCGCGGCGCCCATGGCGACGGCATCGGCGGTCTTTCCGCGGCGCGCGGCCGCGAACAGGCCGACCGGAATGGCGATCGCCGTCGACATGACGAGCGCCATCAGCGCGAGCGGCAGCGACACCACCGCGCGTTCTGCGATCAGGTCGATGACGGGCGAGGAATAGGTGAAGGAGCGGCCGAAATCGCCGACCGCGAGACCCGCCATCCAGTTCAGATAGCGCATGATGACCGGCTGGTTCAGGCCCATTTGCTCGCGCAGCGCATCGAGCGCCGCCGGCGATGCGTTCATGCCGAGCATCAGCATGGCGGCGTCGCCGGGCAGGATTTCCATGACGGTGAAGACCACCAGCGAGGCCACGACGAGCGTCGCCAGGCCGATCAGCAGGCGTTTGAGAAGGAAAGCGGTCATGTGCGCAATACTTTTCCTTCTCCCCGTTCACGGGGAGAAGGTGGCCCGAAGGGCCGGATGAGGGGCCGCGCAAGCGTAGGAATTTTGGTAAGGCCCCTCATCTGCCTGCCGGCATCTTCTCCCCGTGAACGGGGAGAAGACCGCTGCGTCAATCCACCCACTTCACCTTGGTCAGGTCGATCGCCGGCGTCGGCGTGTTTTCCCACATGCCTTCGATCTTGGCGTCCCAGACGCCGATCTTCGGCAGCTGGAAGAGGAAGCCGTTGACCGCGTCGTCTGCGAGGATCTTCTGCGCCTGGCCGTAGAGCTCGTTGCGCTTGGCCTCGTCGGACGTGGCGCCCAGCTCTTCCATGACCTTGTCGAAGGCCGGGTTGTCATACTGGAAGTAGTAGTCCTTGCGCGCATAGATGCCGATGTCGTTCGGCTCTACATGCGATACGATCGAGAGATCGTAGTCCTTGTCGGTGAACACCTGCTTCAGCCAGTCGGCCCACTCGACCGGGATGATCTCCAGTTCGATGCCGATCTCGCGCAGCTGCGAAGCGATGATCTGGCCGCCGTCGCGGGCGTAGGCCACCGGCGGCAGCTTGATCGTCGCCTTGAAGCCGTTCTCGAGGCCTGCCGCCTTGAGCAGTTCCTTGGCCTTGGCGATGTCGTGCGGGTAGGTGCCGGTGAGGTCGACATAGGCCGCGTTGCCCGGCGAGAAATGCGAACCGATTGGGATGCCGAGGCCCGACGAGGCGCCGTCGATGATCGCCTTGCGATCGAGCGCATGGGCGATCGCCTGGCGCACCTCGAGCTTGTCGAAGGGCGGCTTCTTGTTGTTGGTGGAGAGCACGGTTTCACCCTCAGTCGAGCCGATCACCACCTTGAAGCGGGGATCGGACTGGACCTGGGCAAGCGCGTCGCCGAGGCCGACATTGGCGAAGGCCTGGACGTCGCCTGAGAGCAGCGCCGGAACCGCCGCCGCGGCATCCGGGATGACGCGGAACTCCGCCTTGTCGAGATAGACCGGCGCGCCCCAGTAGTCGGCGTTCTTGGAGATGGTGATCGACGAGCCCTTGGCCCAGCTGTCGAACTTGAACGGCCCGGTGCCGACCGGCTTTTCCTTGTTGCCGTCCGCGCTTTCCGGCGCGACGATGACCGCGTCGCCCCAGCCCATGTTGTAGAGGAAATTGCCCTGCGGCGCCTTCAGCGTCACCTTGACGGTGGCAGGATCGACCACATCGACGGTGTCGATCTGGGCGAACAGGCCCTTCTGCGCGTTGGTCGAATCTTCCGCGCGGGCGCGGTCGAGCGAGAACTTCACGTCCTCGGCGTCGAAGGCGCTGCCGTCATGAAATTTCACGCCGGTGTGCAGCTTGAACGTATAGACCTTGCCGTCGTCCGACAAAGTCCAGCTCTCGGCCAGCGCCGGCAGCACTTCGCCCGCGGCGCCGATGCGGGTCAGGCCTTCGAAGATATTGGCGTAGCCGATTTCGTCGATCGCTGCCGCGGCGCCCGCCGTCGGGTCGAGATGCGGCGGCTCGAGGGGCAGGCCGACCACGATATCGGTCCGCGCCGCGAGCGCGGCCGTCGTCGATGCCAGCGCGAAGGCCGCAGCGGCCAGAATGGATGTCCAGGTTTTCATGGTAAGCTCCCGAAATGATTGACGCTCGATTGAAGCCGGAATCGGGACGGGAGTAAATCAGGTTTCTTGCCCGGCCATGTTCCCAAGCGGAATCTTTTTGCCGATAGTGGACG
>JAUYMV010000574.1 GCA_030698645.1 Mesorhizobium sp. | reverse complement strand
ACGCCAGATCAGGATCGGCTTCGGCGCTTCCGTGGCCTCGGCCGGAGCCGGGCTTTCGGTCGGCGCGGCCTCCGTCGCCGCCGCCGTGACGGAGTCCTCGGCCTCGCCGATTGCGATTTCCGTCGCGCTTTCGGGCGCGCTGGCGCTTTCCGGCGCGGGCACGGCTTGCGCGGTTTCGGCCTCGGTTTCCGTTTCGTCGGAGGCAGGCGGCGCATCGACATCGGCGGCCACGGCGTCGGACGCTTCTGCGTCCGGTGCGTCGGTGGCAACCGTTTCGTCGACTGGGCCCGCGTCCGTTGCGTCCGCTTCCGTGATCACGGCATCGGGCGTGGCGGTATCCGCGCCGGCTGCTTCGCCAGCGACCGGTTCCGCCTCGTCGTTGCCGGACTCGGACGCCATGGCCGCCGCTGCCGCGGTCTCCGCCGCGGCTTTGGCTTCGGCGGCGGCCGCCCGGTCGGCCACGGCCTTCGCCGCGGCGGCGTCGAGTTGTGCCATGCGCGCCGCGACTTCGGCCGGCGTCCTGGCCTCGGCGCGGTAGCCGAGCGCCTTGAGGATTTCCTCGATATCGGCTGCGTTGGCGCCGAGAATCGACATCATCTGCGGCGTCACCAGGAAGGCGCTGCCGTCATAGGCGCCGTCCGGCCGCGTGCCGGTGCCGGGCTTCCAGGCGAGCGCCGGGCGGATCAGGTCGGCGACGCGCTCGAGGATGTCGACGCGCACCGCGCGGCGGCCGAGCAGGCGAAAGCCCGCCAGCCGGTAGAAATTCTTGTCGTAGGTCTCGTCGACGACGATCGAGGTGCGGCCGGCGGCGAGCGCGTGCACGGCATCGCCGAAGCCGAGCTTGTCCTTGCCGTCGTTCTTCAGCGCCCAGAGCAACGTCACCAGGCTTGCCGGCGCCGGCTTCAGCAGGGCGGGCAGGAAGATGTGATAGGCGCCGAAGCGGATGCCGAGACGGCGCAGCGCGCCGCGCGCCTCTTGGTCGAGCGACTTGATGTCGTCGGCGACGTCGCGCCGGTTGAGCAGGCCGAAATTCTCGACGAGCTGGAACGCCACGCCGCGCGCGATGCCAGTCAGCTGCTCGGCGTTCTTCAGGTCGATCAGCGGCTTCAGCAGCGTTTCGATCTGGTAGCCGACGAAGCGGTCCACCCGCGCCTGCACCTTGTCGCGCGCCGGTCCCGTCAGCTGTTCGTCGGCGAGCAGGATCACCCGCGGTTTCAGCGCGTC
>JAUYMV010000564.1 GCA_030698645.1 Mesorhizobium sp. | reverse complement strand
GACGCGGCCATCGCCCGGCAGGGCCTGCGCGGGCAGGTCATGCTCGCCGTCGGCGACGCCACCGAATTCGACGCCGAGGCGCTGTTCGGCATCGCCGCCTTCGACCGCGTGTTCATCTCCTACGCGCTATCGATGATTCCGGGCTGGGAGCGTTCGGTGACGGCCGCGCTCGCGGCGCTGAAGCCGGGCGGCTCGATCCACATCGTCGATTTCGGCGGCCAGGACGATTTGCCGGGCTGGTTCAGGACGGCCCTGCGCGCATGGCTGGCGAAATTCCACGTCGCGCCGCGTGACTCACTGCGCGAAGTGCTTGAATCGGAATCCCGGAAGACCGGCGCAAACCTCGAATTCGAAAACCTTTTCCGCGGCTATGCGGTACGCGCCGTGGTGACGGTCCCTGCCTGACCGACCAGGCCCGATCAGGGCAGCGCCTTCGCCAGCGCCTCGACCAGGCCCTGCGACTTGTAGCCGAGCTTGGACGGCGTCAGCCCCATGCGCAGCACGACGAGTTGCTTCGACGGGATCACCGCCATCGACTGGCCGTCATGGCCGAGCAGCCAGACCGCGTCGTCGGGCAGGTCAAAGCCGGCATCGGGATCCTCGCCGTCGGGCGTGGTGCCGGACGGGCCGTGCAGCCAGAGCTGGCCGCGTCCGTATTCGCCGTTCGAAGCCGGCGCCGGCTCGCGCATCCAGGCGGCAAAGCCGGCTGGCAACACTTGCTGGCCCTTCCAGACGCCATCCTGCAGGAGGAACTGGCCGAAGCGGACCCAGTCATGTGCGTTTGCATAGAGATAGGACGAGCCGACGAACGTGCCGCGCGCGTCGGTTTCCATGACGGCGCTCGCCATGCCGATCGGATCGAACAGCTTTGTCCGCGGCCAGGCGAGCGCGGCGGCCGGATCGCCGGCGGCATCCTGCCAGATGCGCGACAGCATGACGGCGGTGCCGCTGGAATAGGAAAACAGCCTGCCGGCCTCGCCGGCAAGCGGCTTGGCCGATGCGAACGCCGCCATGTCAGGCTCCAGGTAGAGCATCCGCGTCACATCCGTGACGTCGCCATAATCCTCGTTGAATTCCAGGCCGCTCGACATCGCCATCATGTCGGCCAGCGAAATCTCCGCCCTCGCATCACCTTTCCACGCTTCGAACAAGCCCTTGCGATCGAGCGACAGCCTGCCATCGCCGATCATCGTGCCGACGATCGCGGCGTTGACGGTCTTGGTCATCGACCATCCGAGCAGCGGCGTCGCCGCTGAAAAGCCCACGCCATAGCGCTCGCCGACGATGCGTCCGTTCTGAACGACGACGACCGCGCGCATGCTGGGGCCGGTCAGCGCCGCATCATCGAGAATGGCGGCGATGGCCGGGTCCTGCGAGGGTTCGGCCGTGTCGCCATCCGGCCATGTCCCGCCAGGCAGCACGGCCTTGCTGGCCGGCACCGGCGGAATAGCCGCAGCCGCCACGTCGCCGTCCGGCACGGAGGAACAGCCGGCGCCCTCGCGCGCGATCGCAAGGCCGCCGCCGAAGACGCCGAGCAGCTCGGCATAGACCGTTCGGGCGGCGTCATCGACGCCAGCCGAGATCAGTCCGAGAATGGGATGGCCGGGCGCCTGCACGTCGACCTTCAGGACCTCGTCGGCATCGCGTCCGGCGACGAAGACGTTCGAGCAGACCATCTTCGCCGAGTAGCCGGCGGCGACTTGGATCATCGCCGGCGGCGCGACATAGAGCCAGATGGCAAGCCCGGCGACGAAGGCGACGACGAGTACGATCAGCCACTTGAGCAGCCTGGCCACGAAACGCATGCAGATTTCCCCCGCCTTCGAATTGCCGCCATCGCCCTGGCTGATTTCGACCAGTCTTGGGCGCGGGCGGGAGAAAAATCAAGGCGGACACAACGGGCATGATGCGCCATCGCGAGCAGCGGCGCGGCGCCGTCCTGGTCAGCGCGGCCCGGGTCGGCCGGGGCGCACGGGACGAAATTGATTCAATGTAAAGAAATCCTGCTCTATCCCTTGGGATTGCAAGATTCAGGTGATTCGTGGCTTCAATCCGTGGCAATTCAATCCGGCGCATCGCGGCCCTGATCCTGGCAGCGGCGGTTGCGGCATGCACGACGGCGGACAATGCGTTCCGCGACCTGTCGCCGAACGCGACGGCGCCGGCGCAAAGCTCGACCGGGAATCCGCGCTTCGGCGACCGCGACCCGCACGAATGGGCGTCCATCACGCCCTGGCGCTACGCCATCCACGGCACGGACGTCTCGAAATACCAGAGGTCCATCGACTGGGGAAAAGCCCGCGCGGCCGGCA
>JAUYMV010000562.1 GCA_030698645.1 Mesorhizobium sp. | reverse complement strand
CCATCAGGGCGATGACGTCGCGGGTGGTGGCGGTCGCCTGGACGACGATCGGCGGCGCCGACATGATGTCGCCGACGCGGTGCCGGTAGGCGAACGGATCAACGGCGCGCAGCACCGAGGCGCCGGGCGAGGCGGCCGGGGCGATCACCGGTTGCGACCAGCCGGCCCGGTGGTGCGTCTCGAGTTCGCCGGTCAGCGCGGCGCAGGCGCGCTCCGCCTCGGCCAGCGTATTGATGCCGCGGGCGCGAAGCACCGGCAGCAAGGCCAGAAAGACATCGGCCGCCGCGCGTGCGTCGCCCGGCGCGCGATGCCGCCCGGAAATGTCGACGCCGAGCCAGCCGGCAATCGTATCGAGCGAGAAATCGGGAAGATTCTGCTGGGTGAGCGTCGCCAGCATGCGGACGCAGAGCGTGCGCGGAGGGGTCCAGGCGATGCCGGCGCGCTTTGCCTCGCGCGCCAGAATGGCGAGGTCGAAGCCGATCGAATAGCCGATCAGCACGCGGCCGGCGGCGAAGCGCTCGAATGACGTCCAGGATTGCGCGAAGCCGGGCGCGCCGGCGATGGTCGCGTCGGTGATGCCATGCACGGCGCTGGAACGGGCCGGAACGGGCACGCCGGGATCGACCAGCGTTTCGAACGCCGCGCCACCCTTGAGCGCGACCGCGCCGATCTCGATGATACGGGCCGTGGAGGTGTCGAGGCCGGTGGTCTCGGTGTCGATCGCGACGGCGTCGAGCGCGGCCAGCGGCGTGGCGCCGGCGATCACTCCAGCAGCTTGTTTCATGCGGTCCTCCATCTCCAGCGTAGCGGAGCCGCTGGCGGCACGGAAGCCCTGCGAAGGTGGCATTCCGCCAGCATCGACGGAGAGCGCGGTGAGGGCGGGGATTACCTCCCGCGCAACGAAAAACCCGGCCGGGTGGAGTTCCCGGCCGGGTTTTCATGCGCCGTCCCGCGGTGCGGAATGGCTCGTGCCTTACTGCGCGCTGGCCACCGGGGCGACGAGCGGCGTGATGCGGCGGATGGCGACGCGGCGGTTGATCCGCTCCGGCGCCTCGGTCGCAACCTTCAGATACTGCTCGCCATAGCCCTGGGTGACCAGGTTCTCCGGCGGGATGTCGAAGACGTTGGTGAGCGCTTCGGCGACAGCCTCGGCACGCCGGTCGGACAGAGCCAGATTGGCGTAGTTCGACCCGACGGCGTCGGTATGACCTTCGATGAGGAACGTCTCGCCCGGGTTTTTCTCGAGCAGCTTCTGCATGGCCGTCGCGACGCCATCGAGACGCGCGACCTCGTTCTCGGCGATCGAGGCCGAACCGAACTCGAATGTGATCGTGTCGAGATCGACACGACGCACCGAGTCGCGAACACGCGCCGAGCGCTTCACTTCATCGACCGAGTAGAGGCGCTGGACCCGCTCGACCGGGGGCTGGTCGAGGAAATCGTAGTAGGCGTCCGAATTGCGGGCGCGCTCGGCGTCGAGGATGTATTCGCTGACCGGGATGGTCAGGACGAGCGGCTGCAGGTCGAGACCGGGATCGCGCCATTCGCCACCCCGTCCGCCACGACGGTCCTCATCGACATAGGTCAGCACGTATTCGCGGCCGTCCGGCGTGATGCGCGAGCGGCGAATCACATCGCCGTAGCGATCCCGGATGGTGACGATCTGCACGCCGTTCTCGCGAACGATGGTCTCGCGGGTGCGGCCGCGCGGCAGGTCTTCATAGTAGACCTCCGTGGCGCCGCGCGTCATGCGGGGACGATCGTTGCTCTGCACGATGACCTGGTTGTTGAACTCGATGATCACCCGGTCGCCGATTTCGCGCAGGACATCGGTGCCTTCCGGCCGTTCGCGGCGCTGCGGGCGCTCGCCTTCGACGCGGGTTCCCTTCTCGGCCGCAACAGGCTGGACGTCCTCGATCTTGATCGTATCCGCCTGGGCGGCGGCGTCGGTTGCCGGCGGGGGCGGTGCGTCGGCCGGCGGCGCGACCGGCGTGGTCGTCTGCGCGGCGCCGTCGGCAGGCTTCTGGCCCGGCTGCGGCTTGGCGCTGTCCAGCACGGGGGCGGCGTTTTCGACCTCCGTCTTGGCTGGTGCATCGGTTGGCGCGGCGGGCGCCTCAGCCGGAGCGGCGGGAGCTACCGCGGGAGCCTCGGCAGGCACAGCAGGTGCTTCGGCAGGCGCAGCGGGTGCTTCGGCAGGCGCCGCAGGTGCTTCGGCCGGCGCTTCAGCGGGCGCGGCGTCGGCAGGCGCAGCGGGTGCCTCGGCAGGTGCAGCGGGAGCCTCGGCCGGAGCTTCAGCGGGCGCGGCAGGAGCTTCCGCGGGCGCGGCGTCAACTGGAGCCTCGGCAGGCGCAGCGGGAGCCTCGGCGGGTGCAGCGGGAGCCTCGGCCGGCGCTTCAGCGGGCGCGGCAGGCGCCTCCGCGGGAGCGGCGTCGGCCGGTGGTTCGGCGGGTGCTTCGGCAGGAGCCTCGGCAGGCTGCTTCGCAGCCTCGGCCGCGGCTTCGGCGGCCTCGCGGGCCTTGCGTTGCTCTTCGGTTTCCTCGGTGGCCGAATCGGTCTGCGCCAGCTGCAGGACGCGCTGCGGGACCGGGCCGGTGACAATGCCGTCGAGCGAAGGCGTGGACGGAAGCGACTGCGACGCCGCCGCGAAGGATGCCCCGGAGGCCATCAGAAGGCCAAGCGCGGTTCCTGCGATGATTCGTGAGGTGGTTTTCTTCAAGGCAAACTCCCTTAAGCCGTGTGAACGGGCCCTTCGCAGTGGAAACAGCCAGCGCGGCGGTTGGTTCCGTGTGGAGGACAAGGAAGGCGGCATAAGGGCGAGCCGTGGCAAAATCGTGGGCGGTGCGTCCGTTCCGGGCGTGGCCTCGCCGCGATGCTTGACGGACGGCCCGCGGCGGCGCACATCGCGGCATGGACCAGCCGTTCTGGAAGACGACGCCGCTCGAGGCGATGACCGCGTCCGAGTGGGAATCACTTTGCGACGGGTGCGGCAAATGCTGCCTCGCCAAGCTGGAGGACGAGGATACCGGCGAGATCTACTTCACGTCGGTCGGCTGCCAATTGTTCGATGCGAGCCGATGCCGCTGCACCGACTACGCGAACCGCCTCGCCAAGGTGCATGACTGCGTCCGGCTGACGCCGCAGAACGTGCGCACGATCGCCTGGCTGCCGCGGAGTTGCGCCTACCGGGTGGTGGCGGAGGGCCGCGACCTTGCCTGGTGGCATCCGCTGGTATCGGGCCGCGCAGAGACCGTGCACGAGGCCGGCATCTCGATGCGCGGCCGGGTGACGGCGTCGGAATCCGATCTCGCGGAGCCGGAAGACTATTTCGATCACATGCTGGAACATGAGCCCTGAGCCAGGTCGGCGAAAGCGCCTGGGTCGCGGCCCGCTCCGGCGCGCGTCGCGAGCAGCATGACGCCTGCTGGGCCGGAACCGGCCGGAACCTTTGCACCGCTTCGGGCTTAACCTGCGCAACCGCGCCCGGACGCGGGCGCGGACACAATCGGCATCAAAGCCTCGGATGAACCTCGAATGAACGCCGGGTTCCGGATCGGTTCAGGGCGGCCGGCGCAATGTCACGTCATCGCTTCCGCGAGACAGGTTCCAGACACCGCAACGATCCACAAGGAGACCACCATGTTCAAGTTCCTCAAGACCGCAGCCCTTTCCGCGCTTCTCGGCGCAACCGTGCTCGGCGCCGTTCCGGCGTCCGCCCAGTCGGGCATCTATCTCGGCCTCGGCGGCGGCCATTCCCAGCCGCAGGTCGGCGTCTATCTCGAGGACGGCCATTCCTATCGCCGCAATGACCAGCGTCACGATCGCTACGAAGACCGCTTCGATCGTCGTGACGACCGCTTCGATCGCCGCGACGACCGCGTCGAATACCGCGCCTGCTCGGCCGGTCAGGCGCTGAACAAGGCTGAACGCATGGGTCTGCGCCGCGCCCGCGTCGTCGATGTCGGACGCCGCAGCATCGAAGTCGCCGGCCGCGCCCGTGGCGACTATGTCGTGATCTCGTTCAGCCGCCGCCCGGGCTGCCCCATTCTGCGCTAACCGGTCCGCACCGCAATCGAGCCGGAGGGGCAACCCTCCGGCTTTTTGCTGTCGATTTTTCCGCGTGCACGGGTCCCCGACCCGACGGCCAATCGGCATGAGATGGCTATGGACGGCGCCGCCGGCTATCCCGTATCCATGCTTCGGACCGCGCACAGGACGCCCGCTGGCGTCGTTCGGCGTGCGCCGCCGCCCTTTCCGGCGATCCGCCGTCCGAACGCTGGAGGAATGTCATGCCACGCCGTTTCATCGACCTCTCGGTTGCCCTCAAGCCTGGCATCGCCTCCGATCCGCCAGGCCACGAGCCGAAGATCGCCTATCTCGACCATGCCGAAGGCGCGCGCGAGATCGAGCGCATGACCGGCATCCCAGCCGCGCACCTGCCGGACGGCGAAGGCTGGGCGATCGAGCGCTGCGAGATGTCGACGCATACCGGCACGCATCTCGACGCGCCCTGGCACTATCATTCGACCATGAACCACGACGAGCGCGCGGCGACGATCGACGAGATCCCGCTCGACTGGTGCTTTCGCCCGGGCGTCAAGCTCGATTTCCGCGCAAAGCCGGACGGCTATGTCTGCACGGCCGCCGATGTCGAACAGGAACTGGCGCGCATCGGCCACACGCTGCAACCGCTCGACATCGTGCTGGTCAACACGGCGGCCGGCACGCGCTACGGCGAGGCGGACTACATCATGCGCGGCTGCGGCATGGGCCGAGGCGACGCTCTATCTGACGACGCGCGGCGTGCGCGTGACCGGCACGGACGGCTGGAGCTGGGACGCGCCGTTCGGCGCGACCATGCAGAAGATCCGCGACACCGGCAACGTCGCGCTGTTCTGGGAAGGCCACAAGGCGGGGCGCGATATCGGCTATTGCCACATCGAGAAGCTGTCGAACCTGGAGAGCCTGCCCGGCACCGGCTTCATGGTGTCGTGCTTCCCGGTGAAGATCGAAAAGGCGTCGGCCGGTTGGTGCCGGGCGGTCGCGATCTCCGACGAATAGCGCCAGCCGGGGCGGCGCCTTGCCGCCGCCCGCCGGCCGCTACGACTGCGTCACGTCCGCAGGACGCGGTAGATCGCCGGGATGACCAGCACGGTCAGAAGCGTCGATGACGCCAGCCCGAAGAGCAGCGAGATGGCGAGGCCCTGGAAGATCGGGTCGGTCAGGATGACGGCCGCGCCGATCATGGCGGCAAGCGCGGTGAGCAGGATCGGCTTGAAGCGGATGGCGCCGGCCTCGAGCAGGATCTCGGTCAGCGTACGCTTGCGCATGCGGGTGCCGGGGGCGAATTCGTGCGTCTCGACATCCGGCGCGACGATCGACATCGTCGTCTCGACGACATCCTCCTCCGCGTCGCAGGGAACCTCGAGCGGCGCGTGCCGGATGAAGTCGACCAGCAGGATCGAGTTGCGCACGATGATGCCCGCGAGCGCGATGAAGCCGATCATCGAAGTCGCCGAGAATGGCGCGCCGAACAGCCAATGGCCGCCGAGGATGCCGATGAAGGTCAGCGGAATCGGCGTCAGGATCACCAGCGGCACCTTGAACGAGCCGAACTGGCCGACGACGAGGATGTAGATGCCGAGGAGAGCCACGCCGAAGGCCGCGCCCATGTCGCGGAACGTCACCCAGGTGACCTCCCATTCGCCGTCCCAGAGGAGCGTCGGCTTGCTCTCGTCGGCCGGCTGGCCGTGCAGCGAGATTTCGGGCTTGGGCAGTCCGGTCCAGTCCTGCGCGTCGATGGCCTCGCTGACGGCGAGCATGCCGTAGAGCGGCGCCTCGAAGTCGCCGGCGAGTTCGGCCGTCACCATTTCGGCGGCGCGGCCATTGTGGCGGAACACCGGGAAGGAGGCGCGCTCCTCCGTGACGCGGACGACATCGCCGAGCTCGACCACGCCGCGGTCGCCGGGCAGCACGTTGGCCGGGATCGGCGTCGTCAGAAACCGCTCGTCGGGCGTGCGCTCGCCCTTCGGACGCTCGACGCGGATCGGCACCGGCTGGCGTCCGCCGCCGCGATGCGAATAGCCGACCGTGGTGCCGCCGTTCAGGACGGCGATCGTGTCGAGCACGTCGCTTTCCTGGACGCGGAAGAATTCCACGTCGTCGGTCGACACCGTCGCGCGCAGGCGGCGGGCGGGCTGGCCGTAGGAATTGTCGATGTCGACGATATAGGGCACCGACCGGAAGGCGACCTCGACCTTTTCGGCCACCTTGCGGCGGGTCTCGGCGTCGGGACCGTAGATCTCGGCCAGCAGCGTCGCCATCACGGGCGGGCCCGGCGGCGGCTCGACGACCTTCAGGCTGGCGCCTTCGGGCAGTGGGATGGCGGCGATGCGGCCACGAATATCGAGCGCGAGTTCATGGCTGGAGCGCTCCCGCTCGCCCTTCGGCGCGAGGTTCAGCGCAACGTCGCCGAGCTGCGGCTCGGCGCGCAGATAGGAATGACGCACCAGGCCGTTGAAATTGAACGGCGCGGCGGTGCCGGCATGGGTCTGCACGGAGCGCACTTCGGGAAGATCGAGAACGATCGCGGCGACGGCCTGCGCCACCGCGTCCGTCGCCTCGACGGAGGTGCCTTCCGGCATGTCGATGACGACGGAGAGTTCCGACTTGTTGTCGAAGGGCAGGAGCTTGACCGTGACGTGCTTGGTATAGAACAGGCTCAGCGAGGCGAGCGTCAGTACGCCGACGACGAGCAGGAACGCCCAGCTCGCGGCCTTCGACGCCAGGATCGGGCGCGCCACCGCCAGATAGGCGCGGCCGAGCGCGCCGCCATGGCCGTGCTCGGAATGGCCATGCACGGGCGCCTTGCCGGCGATCTTGAGCATCAGCCAGGGCGTCACCATGACGGCGACGAAGAAGGAGAAGACCATGGCGGCCGAGGCGTTGGCCGGGATCGGGCTCATGTAGGGGCCCATCATGCCGGACACGAAAAGCATCGGCAGGAGGGCGGCGACCACCGTCAGCGTGGCGACGATGGTCGGATTGCCGACCTCGGCGACGGCGTCGATGGCCGCCTGCTTGCGGCTGCGCCCGTCGCCCATGCCCCAGTGCCGCGCGGTGTTCTCGATCACCACGATGGCGTCGTCGACGAGAATGCCGATCGAGAAGATCAGCGCGAACAGCGAGACGCGGTTCAGCGTGTAGCCCATCATGCGCGAGGCAAAGAGGGTGAGCAGAATGGTGACCGGGATGACGATGGCGACCACGAGCGCCTCGCGCCAGCCGATCGCCAGCCAGACCAGCAGGATGATGGAAACTGTGGCGAGGCCGAGGTGGTAGAGGAGTTCGTTGGCCTTCTCGTTCGCCGTCTCGCCATAGTCGCGCGTCACCTCGACGGCGAAGTCGTCGGTGATCAGGCTGCCTTCCAGCATATGGACGCGGTGGAGCACCGCCTCGCCGACCGTCACCGCGTTGGACCCGGCGCGCTTGGCGACCGCGAGCGTCACTGATGGGACACGGCTGAGGCCCGCCTCCGAGCGCGTGACGGTCGCCACGAGGTGGTCGGCGGTGTCGGTCGCAAAGGCGACGTCGGCGACATCGCGCACGTAGACCGGCCGGCCGTCGCGCGAGGTCAGCAGAAGATTTGCGATGTCGACCGGCGCGCGCAGAGTCTCGCCGGCGACGATCTCGATCTGCTCGCCGGCATTCCTGACGCGACCGGC
>JAUYMV010000561.1 GCA_030698645.1 Mesorhizobium sp. | reverse complement strand
CTTGGCGTCATAGGGCGTCGACGGGATGATCGTCTTCACGCCGGGAATGTGGGCATAGTAGGTGTCGATCTCGTAGTCGGAATGCTGCCCTGCGAAGCCCGGCGTCTGGCCGGTCATCTCCATGATGAAGACGATTGGCATGGAGGCCTTGCCGCCGGTCATGCTCCTCAGCTTTCCCGCATGGTTCTGGATCACCTGGAAGGGCATGCAGGCGCCCTGGTAGGGGATGTAGGTTGCCGCCTTCGAGCCGGCGAGCCCGGCGCCAAGCGTGGCCGATGCCATCCAGTTCTCGTCGATGCCGGTGTTGACCACGCGATTTCGACCGAATTCCTTCTCGAGATTGATGACGGGCTTGCCTGGGTTCGAAGCGACCGGTGGGGTCAGTTCGAATATCCAGACCATGTTGGGGTCCTGTCGCATCTCCTGCTGAACGGCCTCGAGGACCGCATACATCCAGCTCTTCCGTGCCATTTGACTGTTCCTTTCGCGTTGACTGCCAGCTTTTCGGGACGGCCGGGACGGCCGCTCAACCGAACTGGCGAGGAAGCACCGTTCCGTCGACGAAGACGTTCTTCAGACCGTCCTCGGGCTTGCAGAGCGGCTGTTCGGCAGCCCAGGCGAAGGCGTCGATAACCTCCTGTTTTGCCGCCGCCTCGATCTCATCGGCCTTGGCCCGATCGAGGACTCCCCAATCGACGAGGATGTCACGCGAGATGTTGACGGGGTCACGCTGCATCCAGGCGCGAATCTCCCGCTCGGGGCGGAACGACGAGATGGCGAGCGGATCGTAGCCGAAGGCGCCCAGTTCTCCAGGCTTGGCACCGGGTGCGCCCCAGTGGTTGTAGTAGCGATAGGTCTTGGCCTCGATCAGCGTCGGGCCTTCGCCAGCGCGGGCTCGGTCGACGGCCGTCTTGGCCGCGTTGTAGACCTGAATGACGTCCTGCCCATCCACCACGACGCCGGGAATTCGATAGGTCCGGGCCGCGTCGGCGATGTCCTTCATCGGGCAGGAATAGGAGTAGTGCGCGTACTGATGATAGAGGTTGTTCTCGATCACGTAGATGAAGGGCAGCTTGAGCAGCGCCGCATTGTTGAGCGTGGAGTGGAAATGCGGCGTGGCGTAGGTGCCGTCGCCCCCGAAATTGACCACGACCTGGTCGCTGCCGCGGGCCTTGATGGCAAAAGCCGAGCCGGTAGCAATCACCGGTCCCGGACCGATCATGCCGTCGGCGCCCATGAAGCCGACCTCGGGATCGGAGATGTGCATCTCGGCCGCGTAGCCATTGTTGAGGCCTGTGGCGCGGAAATCCATCTCGGCCACCATCTGCTTCAGGTCGACGCCCTTTGCCAGCGCATGTCCCGCGGGCCGGTGCGTCGAATAGATGAGGTCGGCGGCCATGACGCCACCCGAATTGCGCAGCGCCGAGCAGACGCCGACCGCAACTGCTTCCTGACCGGCGTAGAAGTGGTTGTAGCCACGATAGGCCGCGTCGGTCAGCATCTTGTCCGCCATGGTGCGCTCATGCCAGCGGATACGGACGATCCCGGTATACATGGCGAGCAGCTGATC